>JAFECV010000084.1 GCA_018241985.1 Pseudomonadota bacterium
TGCGCCGGGTCGGCGCGCGCCTCAAGTTCCTGAACGATGTCGGCCGGAACTGCCTGAGCCGGGACCGCAGCGCCGGCACGCTGTCGGGCGGCGAGCGGCAGATGGTCGCGGTCGCGCGCGCGCTGATGGCGCGCCCGACGATGCTGATGCTCGACGAGCCGTCGGCGGGCCTGTCGCCGAAGCTGGTCGGCGTGGTGTTCGCGAAGGTGCGCGAGGTGCGCGACCTCGGCGTGACCTTGCTGATCGTCGAGCAGAACGCGAAGGCGGCGCTCGCGATCTCGGACCGCGGCTACGTGCTCGCGCAGGGGCGCGAACAGGTCACGGACGACGCGGCCGCGCTGCTGGCGAACCCCGAGGTCGGCGCGCTGTACCTCGGGTCCAGAAGGGGGCTGACGTGATCGCGCAATACCTGGCCGACGGCATCGTGCTCGGCGCGACGCTCGCCCTGGGCGCGATCGGCCTGACGCTGACCTACAACATCCTGCGCTTCGCCAACTTCGCGCATGGCGAGTTCCTGACCTTCGGCGCCTATTTCGCGCTGGTGTTCGTCGGCTTCTTCGCCGGCGGCGGGGCGGTGGGGCCGTTCACCTTCGGCTGGAGCCTGCTCGGCGCGCTCGTCGTCGCGCTGGTGCTGACCGCGGTGCTCGCGCTGGTGCTCGACTGGCTGCTGTTCCGCCCGCTGCGCAAGAGCGACGTCGCGGTCGCGCTGGTGATCGCGTCGTTCGGCGCGTCGCTGATGCTGCGCAACGTCATCGTGTTCTTCTGGGGCTCGCAGCCCCAGTACTACACGCGCAGCATCGCGATCGCGCACGAGCTGCTGCCGGGCGTGCGGCTGAACGCGAACGAGGTGTTCGTGGTGCTGCTGACCGCGCTGCTCATGATCGCGCTGCACCTGTTCCTCACGCGCACGCGCCTGGGCCAGCAGATGCGCGCGGTCTCCGACAACCCGGCGCTGGCGCTGGTCACCGGCATCGACGTGCGGCGCATCGTGCGCTGGGTCTGGATCATCGGCGGCGGCCTTGCGGCGATCGGCGGCGTGATGTTCGGCCTGACGGTGCAGGTGTCGCCCGAGATGGGGTTCACGCTGATCCTGCCGATGTTCGCCGCGGCGATTCTCGGCGGCATCGGCAGCGTCTACGGCGCGGTGCTCGGCGGGCTGATCATCGGCATCGCGCAGTCGCTGTCGGTGCCGCTGATCGGCCCGGAATACAAGCCGGCGGTCGCGTTCATGCTGATGTTCCTGATCCTGCTGTTCCACCCGACCGGCATCCTGGGAGAGAGAACATGAGCGGCATCGTGTCGTACCTCGTGTTCTTCCTGATCCAGGCGCTGGTGTTCGCGGTCGTCTGCCTCGGCCTGAACTTGCAGTGGGGTTACACCGGGCTGTTCAACATCGGCGTGTCGGGCTTCTACCTGGTCGGCGCCTACGCGTTCGCGCTGCTTTGCGGCCCCGCGCATGCGAGGATCGTCGGCGGGCTGCATCTGCCGTTCGTCGTCGGGCTGGTCGGCAGCATGGTGGCAGCCGGCGTGGTCGCCTTCGTCGTCGGCATCCCGACGCTGCGGCTGCGCGAGGACTATCTGGCGATCGTCACGATCGGCATCGGCACCACGCTGCAGCTGATCGCGCTGAATGCGAACGCGCTGACCGGGGGCAGCCGCGGCCTGACCGACATTCCGCGGCCGCTGCCGGGCCTGGTCGACGGCGTGTTCTCGCGCAACCTGCTGCTGCTCGGGCTGATGATCGTGATCGTGATCGTGCTGTACGCGGCGCTGGAGGCGATGGTGCGCTCGCCCTGGGGCCGGGTGCTGAAGGCGATCCGCGAGGACGAGCAGGCGGCGGCGTCGCTCGGCAAGAACGCGTTCAGCTACCGGCTGCAGTCGTTCGTGATCGGCTCGGCGGTGATGGGGCTCGGCGGCGCGCTGTACGCGAGCTTCATCGGCTACATCAGCCCCGAGGATTTCATGCCGATCCTGACGTTCCAGATCTGGAGCATGCTGATCGTCGGCGGCAGCGGCAACAACAAGGGCGCGATGCTCGGCGCGGTGCTGATGTGGGCGGTCTGGACGCTGAGCGGCAGCGCGGCGCAGGCGCTGCTGCCGGCCACGATGCAGATCAAGGGCGGCGCCGCGCAGATCATCCTGATCGGCCTCGTGCTGATGGTGGTGCTGGTGCTGCGCCCGCGCGGACTGATCGGCGAGGAGGCCGTCGTGTCGCACGGCGCCGAACTCGATGCGACCGCCTCGGTGCCGTAGCCGCGCCGACCTCGATTGCATCGTGGTCGCTGCAGCCCCCGCAGCAGCGCCCGATAATGGCGCGCGACTATTTTCATCGCTCGAAAGTTTGGAGAAAACATGGCTCGATACAACATTGCCGTCGTCGTCGGCAGTCTGCGCAAGGAATCGATCAACAAGAAACTGGCCACTGCGCTGATGCGCATGGGGCCGAAGGATTTCAGCTTCACGACGCCGCGGATCGACGATCTGCCGCTGTACAACCAGGACAGCGATTCGAACCAGGCCGATGCCGTGAAGCGTCTCAAGTCTGAAATCCAGGCGGCGCAAGGGGTGTTGTTCGTCACGCCCGAATACAACCGCTCGATTCCGGGTGTGCTGAAGAATGCGATCGACAACGCGTCGCGCCCGTACGGCGCGAGCGCCTGGGCCGGCAAGCCGGCCGGCGTGATCGGGACTTCGACCGGCGCCGTTGCAACGGCGCTGGCGCAGCAGCACCTGCGCAACGTGCTGGTCTTCCTCGATATGCCGACGATGGCCCAGCCGGAGGCGTTCGTGCAGATGCGCGAAGGCCTGTTCGACGCCGACGGGAACATCGCGGTCGATGCGACGCGGCAGTTTCTCCAGGGCTGGATGGACAAGTACGCGAACTGGGTCAGGATCCACAACGCCTGAAGCGGCGCGGGCGCTCGGCTGCCGCTGCAGCCCATGGTGCCGGCCGATGGAAGCCGAAGCCCGCGGTGACGCGGGCTTTTTCGTGTTCGGCCGGGCGTTCGTCGCATCGCGTGGCTGCGGGCATTGTTCCCCTTGCGCGGCAGCGGATTGCTTGCCGTAACACTCTCACAGCCAGCTTTACAGCACTTCACGCGGCAGCGGTGCGCGCGTGGACTACTGGAGACGTTGATTCTCCATCCGCTGTCCTGGAGCCGACTGATGAAAACCTTGCTGTCACTTCTGCTGGTGGCCAGCCTGCTGTCGGGCTGTGCCGTCTATCCCGCCGCGCCGGCCGCCGGCGTCTACGTGGCGCCACCGGCCGTGGTGATCACGCCGGGGTTCTATTACCACCGGCACGGTTACTGGCGCTAGCGCGATGCGGGGTCGTCATTCGACATATAAAAACCCTGTCTTTTGAATTTTTCCGGATGCTCCGCACAATGGAGGATTCACTCATAGGCAAGGAGCATCCATGGCGACTCTCAGACTCGGCGACAAGGCCCCCGACTTCGAACAGCAATCTTCCGCGGGCCCGATCTCGTTCCACAAATGGGCGGGCAACTCCTGGGTCGTGCTGTTCTCGCACCCGGCGGACTTTACGCCGGTGTGCACCACCGAACTCGGCAAGACCGCCGCGCTGTCGGGCGAGTTCGCCAAGCGCGGCGCGAAGGCGATCGCGGTCAGCGTCGATCCGGTGGACAGCCACCAGAAGTGGATCGGCGACATCAACGAGACGCAGAACACCACGGTCAACTTCCCGATCCTGGCCGACCCGGACCGCAAGGTCGCCGGCCTGTACGACATGATCCACCCGAACTCGCTGGAGAACGCGACGGTGCGCAGCGTGTTCATCATCGATCCGAACAAGACGATCCGCGCGACCATCACCTACCCGGCGAGCACCGGCCGCAACTTCGACGAAATCCTGCGCGTGATCGATTCGTTGCAGCTCACCGACAACTACAAGGTCGCGACCCCGGTCAACTGGAAGGACGGCGACGACGTGGTGATCTCGCCCGCCATCCAGGACCCGGCCGAACTGGCCAAGCGTTTCCCGAAGGGCTTCAAGGCGCTGCGTCCCTACCTGCGCATGACGCCGCAGCCGAACAAGTAGGCGCGGCAACTCAGCGAACGCTGCCGGCGCGCCCGTCTGCCTGCCCGTTCGGGGGGTAGGCGGCCGCCGGCCTTGCAGCTTCTGGTTCCCTGTGCAATGGCGCAGGCCCGAACTCCCAACCCTTAAAATTGAAAAAGTCGGTGCAATCGCACCGCGCCGTGCCGGCGCTGCCGGCGTCAGGGCCAAGGGACGAGGATGTTGTTGAACTGGATCGATGCGGCGCCGCGCCGCGTGTTGGCGGCGATCTGCGTCGTCTGCGTTGCACTGCTGGCGTTCGCGCTGTACCTGCAGCAGGTGGGCGGCCTGGAGCCGTGCCCGATGTGCATCGTGCAGCGCTATGCTTTCATTTTGATAGCAATCGTCGCAGGCATCACGGCCACTTCAAGCCGAAAAGGCTTGCAAATCGGTGGTGCGGTGCTGCTGCTGCTGGCCGCCGGCTTCGGCGCGTTCGTCGCGGCGCGGCAGAGCTGGCTGCAATGGCATCCGCCGGAATTCGTCTCCTGCGGGCGCGACCTGTACGGCATGATCGCGAACTTTTCCTTGAGCCGCGCGGTGCCGATGATCTTCCGCGGCAGCGGCGACTGCTCCAAGGTCGACTGGACCTTCCTCGGCGGTTCGGTCGCGAACTGGTCGTTCCTCTGGTTCTGCGCGATCGC
Source organism: Pseudomonadota bacterium (assembly GCA_018241985.1). GTDB lineage: Bacteria > Pseudomonadota > Gammaproteobacteria > Burkholderiales > Burkholderiaceae_C > Rhodoferax_A. The sequence goes on from JAFECV010000084.1 coordinate 4,717, forward strand.
GCTGGTCGCGCTGGCGCTGATCGTGCGACGCCTCGGGTCGCGGGCCTGACGGAGCCGGCTCGAGCCGGCCGGCCTCCTCGGCATCCAGACTCCGGCGGCAACGTTTCCGATCCCGGCGTGCGCTTGCCGCCTACGGCGAGTCGAGCGGCACGCGTTCCGCCGCATGACGGTCGAGGTAGGCGGACGTCGCGACGCACTCGACGATGCGCCCCGCCCGCATCACCGCGACGCGGTCCACCAGCGTCGCCAAGCCGCCGAGCCGGTGCGTGATGAGCAGCACGCTGCGACCGCGCGTGGCGACGGCCAGCGCGCGGTAGAGCTGCGAGGCGGTCCGCGCGTCCAGGCCTTCGGTGGGTTCGTCCAGCACCAGCACCGGCGCATCCTGCAGCAGCGCGCGGGCGATTGCGATCCGGCGTGCCTCGCCGCCCGACACCCGGCTGCCGCCTTCGCCGAGCACGGTGTCGTAACCTTGTGGGAGCGATGACACGAAGCCGTCCAGCTGCGCGTCGTGGGCCGCGCGTTCGATCTGCGCGGCACTGGCCTCGGGTGCGGCGAGCAGCAGGTTGTCCCGCAGCGATGCGTTGAACAACCTGGTTTGCTGGGCAATGACCGCGATCCTGCGGCGCAGATCGTCGCTGCGCACGGCGTCGAGCGCGTGGCCGCCGAACAGGATGCGCCCGGCCTGCGTCGGATAGAACTTCTGCAACGCGTTCAGGAGACTGCTCTTGCCGGCGCCGGAATCGCCGACGATCGCGAGTCGTTCCCCGTACGCCAGCGCCAGATTGATGCCGTCCAATGCCCAAGGCGCGTCTTCCGCGTAGCGCAGCCTGACGTCTTCGAAACGAATCGCGGGCGCGGCGTCGATCGGGGGCGACCGCTGCGGCTCCTCGACGGCGGGCGGCGTGTCCGCCAGTTCGAACACGCGGTCCGCCGCGGTGAGCGTGGCCTGCCAGTTTGCAAGCGCCTCCGGCAACGGCGCGATCAGCTCGAAGGCCGCCAGTGCCAGCAACCCGAGCATCACCAGCAGCGGCGGCGCCATCGCGCCGGCATGCACGGCGGTCAGCCCGAACACGAGCAACGCGGGCAACACGCATTGCGCCAGCATCGCCACGGCGCCGCTTCCGTCGGCCTGCAGGCGCTCGACGTGCCGCCGGCGCCGCGCAAGTCGCGCGTCGAGGTCCGCGATGCGCGCGCCGTGCGCAGGCACGCCGCCCCATGCCAGCAGCTCCGCGTGCCCATGCAAGGCGTCGAGCAGCATGCCCCGCAACGCCGCGGATTCGCGAACGGCCTGCGCGGCATCGGAGCTCGCGCTGCGCCTGACCCATGCAGGCAGCAGGATCCCGGCGAGGGCGGCGCCCGCCAGCATCACCAGCGCGGCGGCGGGCAGCGCGAAAGCGGCGATCAGCAGCACCACCAGCGTGCCGACGGCGGCCACCGCGACCGGCACCAGCACCGCGAGGTAGAACTGCTCCAGCGCGTCGACGTCGGCGCGCAGGCGCGCGAACAGTTCGCCGCTGCGCAGCGCGGACAGCCGCGCGGGCGCCAGCGGGATCAGGCGCCGAAACAGCCACGCACGCAATTCCGAGAGCGCGCGCAGGGTGGCGTCGTGCGTGACCAGCCGCTCGCCATAGCGGCCGCCGGTGCGGAGGATCGCGAAACCGCGGATCGCCGCCGCCGGCGTGTAGTAATTGATCGCCGCGCCGCTCGCGCCGGCCAGCGCCATCGCCGCGATGAACCATCCGGACACCGCCATCAGGCCGACCGCGGACATTGCCGCCAGCAAGGCCAGCGATGCGCCGCCGAGCATCCAGCCGCGGTAGGGCTGCAGCAACCCCAGCAGTCGCCGTGCCTGCGGTGGCAGCACGCGGTTCACGATGCCTGCGCCTGCAGCAGCGCCGCGAAGGCGCCGCGCGCCGCGGCCAATTCGCGCGGCGTGCCTTGCTCCACCACGCGGCCGTCTCGCAGCACCATGACCCAGTCCGCGTGCTGCACGGCTTCGAGCCGGTGCGCGACCATCAGCACCGTGCGTGAGGTCGCCTGGCTCCGGATGGCCCGCTCGATCGCCGCCGCGCTCGCGGCGTCCAGCTGCGCGGTGGGTTCGTCCAGCAGCAGCACGTCCGCCTTGTCGCGCAGCAGCGCGCGCGCGAGCGCGAGCCGCTGCAGTTCGCCGCCGGAGAGCCCGAGTCCGTGCTCGCCGAGACGCGTGTTCCAGCCCCGCGGCAGGCGCGCGACCACGGCCTGCAGTCCGCTCGCCGAGGCCGCGCGCGCGAGCGCGGGCTCGTCGGCAGACGGATGGGCCAGCAACAGGTTGTCGCGCACGCTGCCTTCGAACACGTGCGGCCGCTGCGGTACCCATGCGATGCGTTCGCGCCAGTGCGCGATGTCCACGGTGGCGAGGTCGACACCGTCCACCCGCACGCAGCCATGCGCCGGCTGCGCGAACCCGAGCAGCAGATTCAACAGCGTGCTCTTGCCGGCACCGCTGTCGCCGACCAGCGCGGTGATCCGGTTGGGCGCGAGCTCCAGCGTGCAATCGCGCAGCGCCGGCTTGCGGCCGGCGTAGCCGAAGCCGACTGCCTCGAAGCGGATCAGCGGAGCCGAACCGCTCGGCGTGCGAACCCGGCCTTCCGGCATTGCTGCGGCGGGCAACCGTTCCAGAGCAGCCAGATGCCCGGCGGCAGCCAGGGCGTCCATGCGTGCGTGCCTGAGCGCGCCGAGCGCGCGCAGCGGCAGGTAGAACTCGGGCGCGAGCAGCAGGATGAACAGGCCCTGCCGAAACGCAAGCTCGTGCCACAACAACCGGAAGCCGATCAGCACCGCGACGATCGCGATGCTGACGGTGGCGAAGAATTCCAGCACCAGCGCCGACAGGAACGCCACCCGCAGCACCTGCATCGTCAGTTTGCGGTACTGCTCGCCGTCCTGCTCCAGCCGCTCCGCGACGCGCTCGGCCGCGCCGAGCTGGCGCAACGTGACGAGGCCACCCAACGCGTCCATGAACGCGGCGCCCAGCCGCGCGAGTTGCGCGAAGCGCTCGCGGCTGGCACGTTCCGCCGCGCCGCCGACCAACACCATGAACACCGGGATCAGCGGCGCGGTCAGCAGCAGCACCAGGCCCGAAACCCAGTCGGCGGGGAGCACGAACGCGGCGAGCAGCACCGGCACGACCGTGGCCGTCGCGGCTTGGGGGAGATAGCGCGCGAAGTACGGCAGCAAGGCGTCGATGCCGTCCACGATCCGCGTGATCAGGTCG
>JAFECV010000085.1 GCA_018241985.1 Pseudomonadota bacterium
AGCAGACGGTCGGCACCTTCGCGTCCTCTTCCGGCGGCAGGTGGTACAGGTCCTTGCTCGCCGCCTCGCCCGGATGGATCTTGTTCTCGACGCCGTCGAGCCCGGCCATCAGCAGCGCCGCGAAGCCGAGGTACGGGTTCATCAGCGGATCGGGGAAGCGCACCTCGATGCGGCGCCCCTTCGGGCTCGCGACATACGGAATGCGCACCGAGGCGGAGCGGTTCTTCGCCGAGTAGGCGAGCTTGACCGGCGCCTCGTAGCCGGGCACCAGCCGCTTGTACGAGTTCGTGCCGGGATTGGTGATCGCGTTCAGCGCGCGCGCGTGCTTGATGATGCCGCCGATGTAGTACAGCGCGAAGTCCGACAGGCCGGCATAGCCGTCGCCGGCGAACAGGTTCTTGCCGTCCTTCCAGATCGACTGGTGCACGTGCATGCCGGAGCCGTTGTCGCCCACCAGCGGCTTGGGCATGAAGGTCGCGGTCTTGCCGTACGAGTTCGCGACGTTCCAGATCACGTATTTCAGCACCTGGGTCCAGTCGGCGCGCTGCACCAGCGTGCTGAACTTGGTGCCGATCTCGTTCTGGCCGGCGCCGCCGACCTCGTGGTGGAACACCTCGACCGGGATGCCGAGCGATTCCAGCACCAGCGAGATCTCGGCGCGGATGTCCTGCATGCTGTCGACCGGCGGCACCGGGAAGTAGCCGCCCTTGACCGTCGGCCGGTGGCCGCGGTTGCCTTCGGCCGCGCTGCCGGTGTTCCACGACGCCTCGTATTCGTCGATCTTGACGAACGAGCCCGACATGTCGTCGCCCCAGCGCACCTCGTCGAAGATGAAGAACTCGGGTTCGGGGCCGAAGAACGCGGTGTCGCCGATGCCCGACGCCTTCAGGTACGCCTCGGCGCGCTTGGCGACCGAGCGCGGGTCGCGGTCGTAGGCCTTGCCGTCGCCGGGCTCGAGCACGTCGCAGCTCATGAACAGCGTGGACTCCTCGAAGAACGGGTCGATGTTCGCGGTGTTCGGGTCCGGCATCAGCAGCATGTCGGAGGCTTCGATGCCCTTCCAGCCGGCGATCGACGAGCCGTCGAACGCGTGACCGGACTGGAACTTGTCCTCGTCGAAATGCGAGACCGGCACCGTCACGTGCTGCTCCTTGCCGCGGGTGTCGGTGAAGCGCAGGTCGACGAACTTGACCTCGCTCTCCTTCATCATCTTGAACACGTCTGCGACGGTCTTTGCCATCAATTTCTCCTGGTTGAATAAGGCTGTCGAATTGGGGAATGGTCAGTCAGTTGGTTACTGCAGCTTTCATGCCAGCGCGAGCTCGCGCTTGCGCGAACTCTACCTGCATCCGGCAAACCAAAATGGTGCAACACGGTCGCACCTTAGTGGTGCATCACGATTTGCGCACCATTTCGGGGCCCAGCTTGGCGTCCAGCAGCGCCAGGCCGGAAACCAGGGTGCTGTAGGCGGCTTCGGTCCCGGTCGGGTCGCCCTTCACGCCGAGTTCGATGTGGCGGCCGAAGTCCGGGTGATCGACGCTCGGCAGGCTGAACACCCGCACGCCCGGATGACGGCGCTCGACCTCTTCCATCAACGGCGTGAGCAGCGCCTCCATCGAGCCGAACACGATCACCGAACGCTCCTCGTGCGGCTGCCGGTGGAACAGGTGCGCGTAGCGATGGTCGAGCACCCATTCGATCATCGGCCAGGCCATCACCGGAAACCCCGGCACGAAATGCACCGCGCCGCCGCCCGCGCCCTGGCAACTGAAGCCCGGAATCTTGTTGTACGGATTCGGAATCAGTTCGGCGCCGATCGGGAACACGCCCATGTTGAGCCGATGCACGTTGTCGGGCCGATCCGGTTCGTACGGCCGCCCCTGCTCGGCCGCTATGTCGCGCATGCGCTCGCGGATCAGGCGCCCGGCCTCGGGGTGCAGTTCGAGCCCGACCCCGAGCGCGTGCGCCGCGCACTGGCGCGTGTGGTCGTCGGGCGTCGCGCCGATGCCGCCGCTGCAGAACACCGCGTCGCCGGACGCGAACGCGCGCGCGAGCGTCGTGGTGATGCGCGCGGGGTCGTCGCCGACGCATTCCGCATAGGCCAGCTGCAGACCGCGCGCGGCCAGCAGTTCGATGACCCGCGGCATGTGCCGGTCGGCGCGCTTGCCGGACAGGATCTCGTCGCCGACGATGATCAGCCCGAACGCCGGCGCCGCGGCGGAGCGGTCGTGCGGATACCGCTCGGGGTGCGGCTCAGGGCGCGAGCCCGCGGGTGGGGTCGTTGTCTGCATCTGGGGCCTTGAGGAAAACCGGGTCGACGCGATCGGCCGGCGCGGGCGGCGCGCCGAACGGGCGCGCGCGCAGCGCCTGCAGCGCGGCGAGGCAGTAGTGGGCGAACCACAGCGAAGAAAAAGCGAACACCAGCGTGTAGATCCAGATCGCCACCGGCACCAGGATCACGAACGCCGCGGCGAACAACGCGCCCGACGCCCAGACCAGGCTCGGCGCCCCGCCCAGGTAGCCGCTCAGCACGCCGATGCCGAGCAGCCAGCCGCGATGGCGGCGCAGCAGTTCGCGCCGCTCCTCGCTGCTGGCGTGCTCGGCCAGTGCGTCGAAGCTCATCACGCGGTAGGTCAGCCAGCCCCAGATCAGCGGCGGCAGCACCAGGATCAGCGGCGGCACCAGCCACAGCGGCATCGACAGCAGCAGCGCGACGAGCGCGAGCAGCGTCGCGCCGAGCGAGCGGGCGACGCTGCCCAGCACCGATCCGCCGTGCTTGCGCTCCAGATTCGGAAAGCGGCGCTCCGCCACCAGACCGACCAGTGCCGGCGTCATCAGCGACGCGACCAGCAGCAGCGCGACCAGCACCAGCACCGGCGTGACCGTGAAGATCACGATCAGCGGCGCCACCACCGTCTTCAGGTTGCCCATGCCCATGCCGTCGAGCCAGGCCCACAGGTTCGCGGTCCACGAGAAGGTGTCGAGCTGGCTGCGCACCCAGTCGAGCACCGGCGACCAGAAGAAATAGCCCAGCCCGAGCGCCAGCGCCACCATCAGCACCAGCGGCAGGAACGACAGCGCGATCACGCGCGGGCGCATGCAGTACGCGACCGCGCGCCAGAAGGAATCCAGCAGCAGCGTCATGGCGTGAGCATACTGCGGCCGCAGCCCTTACCATCGGCCGATGCAGACGATTCGCGTGCAGGGCGTGAACCTCGAACTGGAACGGATTGCCGCCCCCAGCGCTACGACCAGCGCTACGACCAGCGCTACGACCAGCGCCGCGGCCGGCGAGCGGCCCCGCGCACCGATCGTGTTCCTGCACGAAGGCCTGGGTTCGGTCGCGATGTGGCGCGACTGGCCGGCCGCGGTCTGCCGCGCCACCGGCCGCGCCGGCATCGTCTACTCGCGCCGCGGCTATGGCGGCTCGGACCCGGTGCCGGACGTGCGCGCCGAGCCGGCCGAACGGGGCGGCCAGCGCATCGGGCGTTTGACACCCGACTACATGCATCTGGAGGCCTGGGAGGTGCTGCCCGAGCTGCTGCGGCTGCTCGAAATCGAGCGCCCGGTGTTGCTCGGCCATTCCGACGGCGCCAGCATCGCGCTGCTGTACGCAAGCCGCCATCCGGTCGAGGCCTGTGTCGTGCTGGCGCCGCACGTGATCGTCGAGGACATTTCGGTGCGGTCGATCGCGCAGGCGCGCGACGCCTACCTCGCCACCGACCTGCGCGCGCGGCTCGCCCGCTACCATGCCGACGTCGATTGCGCGTTCTGGCAGTGGAACGACATCTGGCTCGATCCCGCGTTCCGCAGCTTCGACATCCGCGCCGACTGCGAGCGCATTACGGCACCGCTGCTCGCGATCCAGGGGGTCGACGATGCCTACGGGACGATGCGGCAGATCGAACAGATACGCCCGTCGCACATGACGCCCATGCTGCAGAAATTGGAGCATTGCGGGCACTCCCCGCACCGCGACCAGCCGAGGCGGACGCTGCAGCTGATCACGGAATTTCTCGCGCCGCTCGGCTGAACCGGATTTCCGCTGCATGCCCCGCGGACGCCCGCGTGGCGCCACGGCCCCCACGCCAGCGTCGGACTGTTGCGCCGGCGCCATCGACGACGGGTTGCGGCAGTATTTGGCAGCGCTGACTGGCGTTTCCGTGACTTAATTCATCCCGCTTCGCAGCTCACATTCGTAAACTTTCGTTGCATCTTTGGGCAACTGGCTCAACTGGCTACCTGATACTGAATGATGGCAACCGACACGGGAGGGCTGATGACAGGACTGGCGCTGCTGGCCGGCCTGTTGCTGGGCGCCTTCGCCGTGGTCTGGTGGCAGCGCCGCAAGACGCACGCGCAGCGGCGCATCCCGCGGCGCTGGCCGCTGAGCCCGCGGCTCGTGGCCAACAGCAAGGAACGCGAGGTCTGGCGCTGGCTGCTGCACGCCTTCGTCAGCCATCACGTGATGCTCAAGATGCCGGTCACGCGCTTTACCATGCCGCGCAACAAGGAGCAGGGCCTGCGCTGGTACCAGATGCTGTCCGGGGTCTACTGCACCTTCACGGTCTGCAACAGCGACGGGCATGTGATCGGCTGCGTCGACGTGCCGGGGCGCATGGGCCTGCCGAAGAAGAACGAACAGCTCAAGCGCAAGCTCCTGCGCCAATGCGGCATTGCCTACATGGTGGTCGAAGCGGATGACCTGCCCGAGATCGACGACATCCGCGCCGAGTTCCTGGGCGATGCCGCCGCGACCGGGCGACGCCGCCAGCGTAGCGACCGCAGCGAACGCGTGATCACCGCGGCGCGCAACACCCTGCGTCAGACGCTGCTGCGCCAGCGCATGATCCGCGACAGCGAGATGGCCCCGCTGAGCTCCATGCTCGACAGCGGGCGCGGCGACCTGCGCGGCTCGGAATACGGCGTGGTCGGCTCCCGGTTCGCGTCCGACAGCGCCGCGGCTTCGCTGTTCACCGACTTCTCCTCGCTCAACGCCGCCCTCGACGCCGCGCTGGAAAACAACTCCTTCCTCACGCCGCTCGACAGCCGCGAGGCGGATCTGCGCTGACTTGGCTTCGCGCGCCGGCCGGCACAAGCCGGCCGCCGCACTCAGTTCGCTTGCTGGCCGACGTTGCCGCGCACGTCCGGCGGCGTGTGGCCCTGGGGCAGCTTCTCGTGCATCTTCGCGCCCGCCTTGTCGGTGCCGCGCTTGACGGCATGCGCGCCGCGCTCGGTGGCATGGCCGACCTTTGCTCCGGCCTTGCCGACCACCCGCGTCACCGGCTTCGCGCCCTTGTCGATCTTGCGCTCGGTCTTCTGCAGCCAGGCCGGCCCGGCCGGCTGCACCTCGTTCTGGTCCGCGGCGTGCGCGGGGATGGCGACGATGCAAAGCGCCGGGGCGGCGATCAATGCGGCGGACAGCAGGCGCAGCAATGGCGAATGGCGGGTCATGAATTGAACTCCTTCATGTTGCGATTCATTGCAGCTTAGCAAACCAGCGCTTCCCCTCTGCATCTGGGCCGTATCAGAAGGTTTCGGTGTCGACCTCGCTCGCGCTCTGCGCGCTGTAGCGATTGCCGGACACGGTCTGCTGGTTGATCGCCGCATCGAGCCGCGCCACGGTGTCGGCGCCCAGCCGCAGTTCGGCCGCAGCCAGGTCTTCCTGCAGATGCAGGGCGCTGGTCGTGCCCGGAATCGGCACGATGTGCGGCGCGCGCGCGAGCAGCCAGGCGAGCGCGAGCTGCGCCGGCGTGCAGCCCACATCCCGCGCGATCGCCTTGTAGGCGGGCAGCAGCCGCAGGTTCGCCGGGTAGTGCTCGGGCGAGAAGCGCGGCATGTTGCGCCGGATGTCCCGCTCGGCGAGCTGGGACGGGTCGGGCAGCGCGTCGCACAGGAAGCCGCGCGCCAGCGGGCTGAATGCGACGAGCGCGGCGCCGAGCTCGGCGCAGGCGGCCAGCACCGCGATCTCGGGGTTGCGCGTCCACAGCGAATACTCGGTCTGCACCGCGGCGATCGGGTGCACCGCGTGCGCGCGCCGCAGCGTCGCCGCCGACACCTCGGACAGCCCGATCGCGCGCACCTTGCCGGCGCGCACCAGGTCGCTCATCGCGCCGACGCTGTCCTCGATCGGCACGCGCTTGTCCCAGCGGTGCAGGTAGTACAGGTCGATCACGTCGGTCTTGAGGCGGCGCAGGCTGTCCTCGCAGTTGCGGCGCACGGCCTCGGGCCGGCCGTCGATCACGCGGCGCAGCACGCCGTCGTCGCCGCGCACGCCGGCCAGGCCGCCCTTGCTCGCCAGCGTGAAGCGGCCGCGGTGCGGCGCGAGCACGCGGCCGACCAGTTCCTCGTTCGCGCCGAAGCCGTACAGCGCGGCGGTGTCGAACAGCGTCACGCCGGCGTCGAGCGCCGCGAGCAGCACGCGCTCGCCCTGCTCGGCCGACGGCGGCGTGCCGTAGGCGTGGCTCAGATTCATGCAGCCCAGGCCGATGGCGGAGACAGTGAAGGGGCCGAGTTGTCGCTGTTGCATAGGGTCCTTTGGTTGCCGTGGCGGTGTCAGGGCGGTTGGCGCGTCACTCGACATGGATCTCCCTGACGTACACCAGCTCGCAAGCGCCCGGCCCGTCGTCATTCCGTGTCAGGGAACTCCTCCAGCGCCAGCCGTCCTGGGCCCTGGCTTCAATCAGCCAGCCCTGGATCTTCACGATCTGCCCTTTGCGCACGGACATCAGTGCGCGCTTGACACCCGCATCGGCGGGGACCATGTGCATGTTGGCGCTGGAGTTCTCGATCTCTTCGCGCGAAACGGGATAGTCATGCACGCGCCAGAAGTAGAAACGGTTGCCCTGCGTGATGTCGATGCTCTTGAGCACCTGGCTGTCCGACAGTCTGCCCCATCCGAGTGCCAGGTCGACAGGTGACAGGTCTGCCTCCCGGTCCATCGAGTAGTGCTCGACGGACAGAACACGGGCGGCGATTTCGAACGACTGCAGCGGCTGGATCGTGTAGCCGTTCAGACTCACGGCACCCTGCTCCACCGGGCGCTGCACTGGCGACGCCTCCACCAAAACGCCCGGGCCATGACGCACCGCGCGACCTTCGAAGTGCTGGTATGCACCCCAGCCGAACAGCGCAATGACGATGAGGACTTTCCAGTTCAAACAACACCTGTCTCACGAGAAACTCGGATGGGCCGCATCGGCCTGGCGAGAAAGCAGGCATTCAGTTTAAGCGGCCGCCATCAGCGCGAAAGGGTCGGCGCGCGACCGCCGCAGCCACTCAGGCCGCGCCGAGCTGCCGCTCCAACTGGTCCAGCACCCGGTAGCACGGCAGCACCTGGGCAACGCTGCTGTTGGGTTCGCGGCCTTCGCGGATCGCGGCGAAGAACTCGCGATCCTGCAGCTCGATGCCGTTCATGCTGACGTCGACCTTGGAGACGTCGATCTTCTCGTCCTTGCCATTGAACAGGTCGTCGTAGCGCGCGATGTAGGTCGCGCTGTCGCCGATGTAGCGGAAGAACGTGCCCAGCGGCCCGTCGTTGTTGAAGCTGAGGCTGAGCGTGCAGATCGCGCCGTTCGCGGCCTTGAGCTGGATCGACATGTCCATCGCGATCCCGAGCTTCGGGTGGACCGGGCCCTGCACCGCGTTGGCCTTGACGATCGGGCTGCCCGCCTGGTACGCGAACAGGTCGACCGTGTGCGCGGCGTGGTGCCACAGCAGGTGGTCGGTCCAGCTGCGCGGCTGGCCGAGCGCGTTCATGTTGGTGCGGCGGAAGAAATAGGTCTGCACGTCCATCTGCTGGATGTGGAATTCGCCGGCCGCGATTTTCTTGTGCACGTACTGGTGGCTCGGGTTGAAGCGGCGCGTGTGGCCGACCATCGCGACCAGGCCGGTCTTGCGCTGCAGCGCCAGCACCTGCTCGCCCTGCGCGAGCACGTCGCACAGC
>JAFECV010000086.1 GCA_018241985.1 Pseudomonadota bacterium
TCCCAATCTGCTTGCAAGAGCATGGTAGCGCAGATGCCGGCAAAAATCTACATTTGGAAGAAACTACGCATTTTTTTTCATTTGAAGAAACCGCTGCGCTTGCCTCGCTGCGACAAGGCGCCCTTCGTTGCACGCGTCAGCGGTCGCTGCCCGCGTCCGGAAAGAACAGCTGCTGGCCTCCGACCTTGTAGCCGGCGATCGTCGCCTGGCCGGCCGGCGACAGCACCCAGTCGACGAACTTCTGCGCAAGCGCCGCCTTCACCTGCGGATGCTTCTCGGGGTTCACCACCATCACGCCGTACTGGTTGAACAGGCGCGGGTCGCCCTGCACCAGGATCTTCAGGTCGCCGCGGTTGCCGAAGCTGAGCCACGTGCCGCGGTCCGACAGCACGTAGGCGCCGGTCGACGCGGCGATGTTCAGCGCCGGCCCCATGCCGCAGCCGCAGGCCTTGTAGCCGGTGCCCGGCTCGTGCTCCATGCCGGCCAGCTTCCAGATGCGCAGTTCGGCCGCGTTGGTGCCGCTACGGTCACCGCGCGAGATGAACGGCGCGTTCGCCGCGGCGAGCTTGCCGAACGCCTGCACGATGTCGCTGCCTCCCACGCCGGCCGGATCCGATGACGGGCCGATCAGCACGAAGTCGTTGTACATCACCGGATAGCGCTTCACGCCCCAGCCCTGCGCCAGGAATTTCTCCTCGGCCGCGCGGTCGTGCACGAACACGATGTCGGCGTCGCCGCGCCGCGCGATGTCCAGCGCCTGGCCGGTGCCGACCGCGACCACCTTGACCGCGATGCCGGTGGCCTTCTGGAACGCCGGCAGCAGCGTGCCGAACAGGCCCGACTGCTCGGTCGAAGTGGTCGACGCCATCACGATCGAAGGAGCTTGGGCGCATGCGAACGGCGCGGCGATTGCTATCAAACAAATAGCTGACAGTGAAGGCAGTGCCTTGGATTGGGCAACGATTCGCTTGAAAAACGAAGAAATGCACCGGTTCATTCCAGCTCTCCTTTGACGAAACTCAACGCTGCGGCCGAGACGGCCCGCAGCCGCTCGGCGTCGAAGAATTCGGCGACCGGCAGGTCCGCCAGCAGCCGTCCGTGCTCGAGGTACAGCACGCGGCTCGCGAGCCTTTTCACCTGGCCCAGGTTGTGGCTCGCGAAGATCATCGTCACCGGCTGCCCGCCCGGGCCCGCGCGGAACTCGGCCATCAGCGCTTCGACCTGGCGCTTCGCGTGCGGGTCCAGGCTGGCGGTCGGCTCGTCGAGCAGCAGCACGCCGGGCGCAAGCGCCCAGGCCCGCGCCAGCGCGAGCCGCTGCTGCTGTCCGCCCGACAGCGCGCGCGCGTTGCGCTGCGCGACCTCCAACAGCCCGACCCGCGCCAGCGCGTCCAGCGCCCGCGCGCGCGCATCGCGCCAGCGCGCGCCGCGCAGCCACAGCCCGAGCGCGACGTTGTTCTGCGCCGAGCTGCGCAGCATGTGCGACCGCTGGAACAGCATCGCCTGGCACGCCGCGCGGTCGCGCTCGATCTGGCCCGCGCTCGGCGCGGCCAGCCCGTGCAGCAGGCGCAGCAGCGTGGTCTTGCCGCTGCCGTTCGCGCCGACCAGCGCGACCGCCTGTCCGTGCTCGAGCCCCAAGTCGATGCCGCAGAGCGCCCGCTGCCGGCCGAAGCGCACGTCGACCCCGCGCAGCGCGAACAGCGGGGCCGCGGACCGGCTGCCGCGCCGCACGCTGCCGCTGCGCGAGTCCAGCGCATCGAACGCAGGCGAGAGCGGCGGCGTGTTCATGCCGGCAGCACCCGCGCGACCTCGGCGGCGGCGCCGTCGCGGCTCTGGCGCCAGCGCGCGAGCAGCGCGATCAGCAGGTTCAGCGCCAGCACCACCGCGAGCAGCAGCGCACCGAGGCCGAGCGCGAGCGCGAGATCGCCCTTGCTGGTCTCGAGCGCGATCGCGGTGGTCATCACGCGGGTGAAGCCGTCGATGTTGCCGCCGACGATCATCACCGCGCCGACCTCCGACACCGCGCGCCCGAACGACGCGATCAGCACCGTCAGCAGCGCATAGCGCTCGTCGGCGGCCAGCAGCAGGCCGCGCATCCACGGGCCGGCGCCGAGCGAGCGCAGCTGCTCGCCGTGGCTGCGCTCCGCGTCCTCGACCGCCTGGCGCGTCAGCGCGGTCACCACCGGCAGCACCAGCACCGCCTGCGCGAACACCATCGCCTTGAACGAATAGAGCCAGCCGAGAAAACCGAGCGGCCCGCTGCGCGACAGCAGCAGGTACGCGACCAGGCCGACCACCACCGACGGCAGCGCGAGCGAGGTGTTGAGCAGCGTCAGCAGCGCGCCGCGGCCGCGGAACCGCGCGACCGCGATCCACGCGCCCAGCGCCAGGCCGATGGCGCTGGCGATGGCGGTGGCAGAGCCGCTCACGCCAAGCGAACGCCACAGGATGGAGCGCAGCGCAGGGTCGAAGTCGATGATCATGCGGAACGCGGTGAGCGCGTCCTGCATGAAACTGGGAGACATGGCGCCGATTATGCGGGGCGGCGACGCTATCGCCCGCGCCGCCCGCTCGCGCTCACAGGTTGTCGATGAACAGCGCGCGCAGCAGCCGCGACTTCAGTCCCTGCACATGGTCCAGCCCCATGCGCTCGAGGTAGCGCTCGGCCGACTCGCGCTGCTGGCCGGCGCTCTCCTCTCGCCCCTGCGCCTTGTCGAGCAGCAGCCGCAGCAGCGCCAGCGGATGGTCGGCCTCGTGCTGCAGCCGGCCCAGCGCATCGACGATGACGCACTCGTCGTCCGTGAAGTCGCAGCCAAGCGGATAGTCCGGCAGCAGCGTCGTGCCCAGCCACGGCGCGAGGCCCGCGCGGATCGCCTCGGGCCGGTTGTTGCGCCGCTCGGGCGGCAGCACGTAGCCCGGCTCGACCTTGCCCTGCGCCTGGGCCGTGGCCAGCAGTTCGTCCTGGAAGCGCGAGTCGGCGATGCACACCAGGCGCTTCACCACCTCGGCGTCGGTCTGGCCGCGCAGATCGGCGACGCCGTATTCGGTGACGACGATGTCGCGCAGATGCGCCGGGATCGTCGTGTGGCCGTAGTTCCAGACGATGTTCGAAGTGATTTCGCCGTGCTTCTCGCGCGTCGCGCGCAGCATCAGGATCGAGCGGGCGTCCGGCAGCGCATGGCCCATCGCGACGAAGTTGTACTGCCCGCCGACACCGCTCAGCCGCTCTCCGTTCTCCAGCCCGTCGGACACCGCGGCACCGAGCAGCGTCACCATCATTGTGGTGTTGATCAGTCGCGCGCCGACGCGCTGCAGCTGCGCCAGCTCGTCGTGCCCATAGAGCTGGTTGATGAAACCGACGCGCGTCATGTTGATGCGCCGCCGCTCCAGCGGAGGCATGTCGCGCAACCGCTGGTAGAAGTCGCGCGGGCCGAGAAAGAAGCCGCCGTGCAGCACATGGCCGGCCAGCCGCGTGCCCAGGCAGGCGCTGCAGAGCTGCTCGAACTGCGCTCCGGACTCAAGCGACGCCGGCATCCGTTGCTCTCCAATCGATAGCGCGCCGCCCTGCCACTGCACGCGCTCGTTGAAGATACCGTGGCGCTTGAGCCAGGCGACGTCGTCCGCGCTCAGCTCGGTGCCGATCCGGCCCGCGCGCACGAGCTCCAGCAGCGTCTGCGGCGTGACCTGCGCACCGATCCGACCCGACGAGACGAGCCGCTGCAGCGCGAGGTCGTCATAGACCTCGCGGCGCAGGATGCCGGCGTCGATCAGCCGCAGGAAGCCGCTGACGAACATTTCCGAGCAGCCGTACAACCCCTGCTCGAAGCGGCCGAGCTCGCCGCCATCGGGCAGCAGCGCGCCGGTCGCGGCCCGCAGCGCGCCCAGCATCTGCCGGTAGTCAACGTTGTGCTGGTCGCGCGTCACGAGCGCCTGCGCGATGCCGTCGCCGAGCGCGCCGATGCCGATCTGCAGCGTGCCCGCGTCGGGAACCAGGCTGCTGGCCCACAGCGCGATCGCGTACTCGGCCGCGTCGACCTTCATGTTCGGCGCGGCGAACAGGTCGTGCGTGCAGCGTGCATCGTCGACCAGCAGGTCGAACAGCGCGGCCGGCACCTCGGCGTCGTTCTCCATGAACGGCATGCGCTGGTTCACCGCGCCGACCATCAGCGGCGGCGCAGCGCCGGCGCGCTGGTACTGGTCGAGCAGGTCCAGCGTCAGGTCGGGGTTGCTGCCGAGCGAGCAGCGGGCCTCGGGCTGCGACTCGTCCAGCGCCACCGCCTGCACGACCAGGTTCACGCCCTGCAGCCGCATGTCGCGCGCCGCATGGGTGTAGTTGCTGTAGATGAAGTGCTGCTGCGCCGGCGGGTTGCCCAGGTAGTCGCCGGTCTTCATGAAGAACTCGAATACCTCGACGTTGGCGGCCAGGCGCCCGGCACGCAGGTCGACCGCATAGTCCAGGTCCGGGTAGTCGCCGAACACCCGCACTGCGAACGGCTCGAGAAATCGCCGCTCCAGATCGCTGTGCGCCGACGGCCGCAGCAGCGACAGCGCGGTGAAGATCTTCAGGTGCAGCGACGGGTCCATCTTCACGCGCCGGTACAGCGCGTTCAACAAGGTATTGGGCTTGCCCGTGCCCAGCGGCGTCGCGAGCACGATGCGCGGGCCGGTGCGCGCAACGATCGCGTCGACGGCGGCGTCGATGTCGTGCAACGTCTCGGGTTGAAACGAGTTCGAGTGGCCGCGGAGCAGGCCGTCCGCGGACACCCGCGGAGCCGGCTTGGCCGGTCCGCTGGGTGTGCCCCCTTCGAGGGGGTTGGCGGAGCGACACGCAGTGCGCGAAGACTGGGGGTGTTCCATCAGATTGCGCAAGAGCGGAAACCGCTGAACAGGTCGTCGCGCGCCGGCAGCGCGAAGCCGCGGAACTTCGGATGCTTCATGCGCGCGCGGGTCGCGAACGACGCGCCGCGCAGCACCCGGGCGCGGCCAAACCAGGGCTGCGAATACGACTCCCACGGGCCAGGCCTGAACCCGGGCCAGGGCCGCAGCGTGCCGGCGGTCCACTCGTGCACGTCGCCCCAGCGGAAACCGCGTCCGGCCGCGGTCTGCGCGGCAACCTCCCATTCGACCTCGGTCGGCAGGCGGCGTCCGGCCCAGCGGCACCAGGCGTCCGCCTCCCACCACGAGAGGTGCATCGCCGGCTGATTGCCGGCCATCCGTGTCGGCCGCCCGAACCGGGTCTGCAGCACCGCGCCGCTGGCGACACCGATCTGCTCGACGTAGCGCGGGCCGCGCCGGCCCTCGCCTTCCGCCTGCGACTGCAGCCAGTCCCAGCCCTCGGGCCGCCACAGCTCGGGCCGGTCGTAGCCGCCGTCGTCGACGAATTCGACGTACTGCGCCCAGGTCACCGGCTGCGCGTCGATCTCGAACTCGGGCACCGGCACCTCGTGCGCTTCGCGCTCGTTGTCGAACGCGAAGCCGCCCTCCGGCGAACCAAGCAGCCAGCGGGTCGCCGGCACGCCCATCGGCTCGCGCACCGCGCCGCCCGCCGGCATCTCGATCGTCAGCGCCAGCCCCAGGGTCTGCGCCATCGTCACCAGCTGCTCGCCGCGCAGGTCCTCGTGGAACAGCGCGAGCCGGAAGAAATACAGCGGCGCGTCTTCGTCGGCGGTCCGCTCCAGCAGTTCGAGCACGCCTTCCAGCGCCTCGAGCATGTAGGCGCGGGTCGCGGCCGCGTCCGGCGGGCCGGCGCTCCAGCGCTCGGCCGGCGCGGTCTGCTGCGGATTCCACCAGCCGTCGGCGGCCGGCAGGATGGACGCGAGCCGCGTCGGCTGCGGCGGGCAGTCGGGCCCGAGCTGCCGCTTCGTGTTGCGCGTGATCCAGTATTCGGAAAACCAGGCGATATGCCCGGCCAGCCACAACGGCGGATCGATGCCGTCGTCCGCACCGGCGATCGCCCGCGCCGCGCGCGTCGCATCATCAGGCGCCTGTTCGTGCAACGACAGCAGCCGCAGCGTGTGGTTGCGCGCGTCGATCAGCGCGAGCGACAACAGGTCGTGGCCTGCGCGGCGCATCGCCGGCGAATCGATCGACGCCTGCGCGACGGCGGGGTGAGTCGGCGACATGGCCCATTATCGGCCCGGGTCCGGCGCGGTTGCTTCCCCGACGCGTGCAAACGGCAGGCGCGCCGCCACGCCATCGACGCCGCGCCATCGCATCCGGGCAAACGTGGTACGCGAAGAACGCAAGCGTTGGTACATTGGCATCGACATGCATCTCGGAAGGCCCGCATGACCCAGGATCGAAACGACGACCATTACGCCGCGATGCAGGCGGGCTTCCGATGGCAGGTGCCGCAGCACTTCAACATGGCCCGGGTCTGCTGCAGGCGCTGGGCCGAAACCGAAGATGCTCCCGAAAGAATAGCAATCATCGAGCACCAGACGGGCGCTGCGGCGCGTTTTCATTCGTACGCCGAGCTGCAGGCGCAGGCCGGCCGCCTGTCAAGCGCGCTCACGCAACTGGGCGTCAGGCGCGGCGACCGGGTCGCGATCGTCATGCCGCAGCGCTTCGAGACCGCGGTGGCCTACATGGCCGTGCTGCAGGCGGGTGCGATCGCGATGCCGCTGTCGCAGCTGTTCGGCCCCGAAGCGCTGGAGTACCGGCTGCAGAACGCCGCCGCGAACGTGGCCCTCTGCGACGAAGGATCGCTCGCGAACCTGCTGGCCGCACGCGCCGCCTGCCCCGCGCTGCGCACCGTGATCGGACTGGGCCAGGGCGCCGACCGCGCCGACCACGAGTGGCACGGCCTGCTGGCCGGGGCGAGCCCGCGCTTCGAGCCGGCCGACACGCTGGCCGACGACCCGGCCGTGCTGATCTACACCAGCGGCACCACCGGCCCGCCGAAAGGCGCGCTGATTCCGCATCGCGCGTTGATCGGCAACCTGCCGGGCTTCGTGTGCAGCCACAACTGGTTCGGCTTCGACCCGCTGGACGCAAGGAAGACGACGCAAAGCGTCTTCTGGAGCCCTGCGGACTGGGCCTGGACCGGCGGCCTGATGGACGCGCTGCTGCCCACGCTCTACTTCGGCCGCCCGATCGTGGCCTGCAACGGGCGCTTCGATCCCGAGGCCGCGTTCGAGATCCTGGCGCGGCATCGGGTGACGCACAGCTTCCTGTTTCCGACCGCGCTCAAGGCGATGATGAAGGCGGTGCCGCACCCGCGCCGGCGTCACCCGCTGCACCTGCAGGGCCTGATGAGTGCCGGCGAGGCCGTCGGCGATGCGGTCTTCGCCTGGTGCCGCGACGAGCTCGGCGTGATCGTCAACGAGATGTTCGGCCAGACCGAGGTCAACTACATCGTCGGCAACTGCGCGATGAACGACCGGCGTCCGTTCGGCGTCGGCTGGCCGGCCCGGCCCGGCAGCATGGGGCGGGCCTACCCCGGCCATCGCATCACGCTGCTCGACGAAGCCGGCCGCGAGTGCCCGTCCGGCACGCCGGGCGAGGTGGCGATCAACCGTTTCGACCGGCACGGCGACGCGGACCCGATCTTCTTCCTCGGCTACTGGGACAACGAGGCCGCGACACACGCCAAGTTCAGCGGCGACTGGTGGCGCACCGGCGACGTGGCGCTGCGCGACGGCGATGGCTACCTGTGGTACCAGGGCCGCGCCGACGATGTGTTCAAGGTGGCCGGTTACCGCATCGGTCCCAGCGAAATCGAGAACTGCCTCATGAAGCACCCCGCCGTCGCGAACTGCGCCGTGGTGCCCAAGCCCGATGCGGCGCGCGGCGCGCTGGTCAAGGCCTATGTCGTGCTGACGCCCGACTTCGCAGCGCAGCGGCAAGCCTGGGCGGGCGACAAGGCCGGCTTCGACCAGGACATCGTCGCGGCGCTGCAGAAGCACGTGAAAGGGCTGCTGGCGCCGT
>JAFECV010000087.1 GCA_018241985.1 Pseudomonadota bacterium
GCCGAGTGCCGCGAACTGGCGCACGATGCGCCGCGTCGCCATCGGAATCACCTCGACCGGCAGCGGAAAGCGACCCAGTACCTGCACCAGCTTCGACGCGTCAGCGATGCAGACGAAGCGCCGCGCCTGCGCCGCGACGATCTTCTCGCGCGTCAGCGCGGCCCCGCCGCCCTTGATCATGCAGCCGCTCGGGTCGATCTCGTCGGCGCCGTCGATGTAGACCGGCAGCTCGTCGACCTCGTTGCTGTCGAACACCGCGATGCCGTGGCCGCGCAGCCGCGCGCTCGACGCTTCCGAGCTCGACACCGCGCCGCGGATCGAATCCTTGATCGTCGCCAGCGCGTCGATGAACTTGTCGACCGTCGAGCCGGTGCCGACACCGACCAGTTCCCCCTGCACCACGTACTGCAGCGCGGCGCGGCCGACCAGGGTCTTGAGTTCGTCTTGGGTCATCGGCATTTGAGAGAATCCGTCGTTCAACCCACGAATTATCCGATGTCGCTGATCCCCTACGCGCTGGCCCGCCCGTTCCTGTTCGGGCTCGACGCCGAAGCCGCGCACGAACTCACGCTGCGCAGCCTGGAGCGCACGCAGGGCACGCCGCTGGAATGGGCGTATTGCAGTGGCCGGGTCGACGACCCGGTCGAAATCGCCGGCCTGCGCTTCCCGAACCGGGTCGGCCTCGCGGCGGGCCTGGACAAGAACGCGCGCTGCATCGACGGCCTGGCCGCGATGGGCTTCGGCTTCATCGAGGTCGGCACCGTCACGCCGAAGCCCCAACCCGGCAACCCGAAGCCGCGCCTGTTTCGGCTGCCGCAGGCGCAGGCGCTGATCAACCGGCTCGGATTCAACAACGAGGGGCTAGACGCTTTCGTCGCGAACGTGCAGCGTTCCCGGCTGCGCCGCGAGCGCGGCTCGAACGGCGCCACCCCGCGCATCGTGCTCGGCCTGAACATCGGCAAGAACGCGGCGACGCCGATCGAGCGCGCCGCGGACGACTACCGCGCCGCGCTCGACGGCGTCTATCCCTACGCCGACTACGTGACGGTGAACATCTCGAGCCCGAACACGCAGGGCCTGCGCACGCTGCAGGGCGACGCGGCGCTGGATTCGCTGCTGGAGGTGCTGACCGAGCGCCGCGAGGCGCTGGCACGGCAGCATGGCAGGCAGGTGCCGCTGTTCGTCAAGATCGCGCCGGACCTGGGTCCGCTGGAAGTCGACACCATCGCCGCCACGCTGCAGCGGCACCGGATCGACGGCGTGATCGCGACCAACACCACCGTCAGCCGCACCGCGGTGCACGGCCTTGCGCATGCCGACGAGGCCGGCGGCCTGTCCGGCGCGCCGGTGTTCGACCTGAGCAACCGCGTGATCCGCCGGCTGCGCGCGGCGCTGGGCAAGAGCTTCCCGATCATCGGAGTCGGCGGCATCCTGAGCGCGCGGGATGCGTGCGCAAAAATAGAAGCCGGCGCCGACCTGGTGCAAATCTACACCGGCCTGATCTACCAGGGCCCGGAACTCGTGCGCCAGGCGGCGCTGGCGATCCGCGGCATGCGGCGGTAGGCACGAAAAGAAACGGCGCCTTGGGCGCCGCGGAAAATCAACACGGCGCCGCTCTCGGCGCCGCAGGCCCTCAGGCCGCGACCTGCAGCGGCGACTTCGCGGACGACTTCGACGCCATGTCGGCGCTGAATTCGACCTCGCCGGACAGGCGGCCGCCCTCTTCGATCACCACCTTGCCGTAGCGGATCTTGCCGGTGACCTTGCCGGTCGCGTAGATCACGAGCTTCTGGCGCACGGTCAGGTTGCCGTCGAACTGGCCGCGGATTTCGGCGATGTCGATCTCGGCCGAGCCCTTGAACGCGCCCTGCTCGGCGATCTGCATCACGCGCGAGTCCATCGTGGCTTCGACCAGGCCCTCGACCACCAGCGTGTCGCAGTCGGTGATCTCCACCCCCTTGAGCTTGATGTTCGGTCCGACCGTGAGCTTGCTACCGCCCTCGGGCACTTTCGCAGCTGCGGCCGGCGCATGCGCGGCGGTGTTCAAGCCTTGCGAGGCGGCGGACGGCGAAACGCTTTGCACCGTGTTCAGTCCGCCCACCGTGCTGGCGCCGGTCTGACCCGGACGCGGGCTGAAACCCTCGGATTCACGCTTGTTGCCGAAAAAGGGAGATTGAAGAGCCACGAAACCACCTCCAGAAGAAGAAGCCACGATGGTATCGGCTGCACCCCGCCGAAAATGAAGGCTTGTGCAAGAGTGGTAACGAAAACGGGTTTCTCGTTACGAACTGGCGACCCGGCCAACGCAGACCTGGGTTGAAAGTATTCATAGCGCCGCACCCGCATCAGCGCTGCAGTAGACGTGCGAGCCGCAACCAGCGCCCTGCCCGCTTCGCCGCGCGCCAGCCCAACCAGAGCCGCCGCGCCCAGCGCAGCGCACGCCTCGGGCGCAAGGCCGCCAGCAACGCGAGCGGCGCCAGCCACGCGAGCGGATGCTCGTGCATCCAGTGCGCGCCGTCGCGCGCAAGGTCTACCCAGGCCAGCGGCTGGGCCAGCGCCTGCGCGTCTTGCGCCAGCCCGAGCCGCAACTCGCTGCTGCGCGCGACCAGTTGCCGGCAGCGCAGCTCGAGTTCCAGTTCCCGGCCGCTGGGCATGGTGTCAGCCGCCGGTGTCCTGGCGCTTCAGCTCCGCCAGATCGCGCCGCAGTTCGTCGACCGATGCGCGCAGCATCCCGGCCGGGTCACGCAGTCGCCCGCGCGCGTGGCGGATCAGGACGGCACCGGCGATCAGCAGCAGCAGCGTCAGCACCGCGAGCACGACCAGCCCGTGGTATTGCCACAGCACCGCAACGATCAGGCCGCACAGCAGGATCACGCCGACGCCGAGCAGCATCAGGCCGATGCCGGCCCACAGCAGGCCATCGAAGATCCGCAGCTTTTCCCGCTCCGCCTCGGCCAGCAGCAGTTCGATGCGGACCTGGGCCAGTTCCAGCGCGGTGGCAAGCAGCCGCCGCAGCGAGGCGAACAAGCCTTCGCGCCCCGATGGCGCGCCGGGTTCGGTCACGGGCGCGTCGCCGTCAGCGACGGCCGATCAGCATGCCCAGCAACAGTCCGACGCCGGCCGCGGCGCCGATCGCCTTCCACGGGTTGTCATGCACGTAGTCGTCGGTCGCGCGGCCCGCGGCCCTGGCCTTCACGACCGCCGCGTCCTGGAACCGGGCGAGGTCCCCGCGCACCCGGGTCAGCCCGGCATCGATCTTCTGGCGCAACGCCGCCGTGCTCTCGCTCGCCTGGCTGGCCGTCATCCGCAGCAATTCCTCCGCGTCGGAGATCACGACGCGCACGTCGCTGATCAGCTTGTCTTTGTTGGTTCCGGTCAAATCGGGCATGGCAGGCCTTCCTGGATTGAAACAATGAGTGTTGTGGGCAGCACGATACTACCAACTGCACCACCGAGGTCAAGCCGCCGCAGTCGAGACCAGCCTCCCTGAACGCCGCCGGGGCTTGCCGGACGCGGCGATCCAGTCGAAGACGAAGACCCGAACGCGAAACCGATGTCCCGTACGGCCATGAAGGAGCCCGAAACATGGTTGCCGGTGCTCGCTGGATGTCTCTCGTCAATGAAATTTCACTGTTCTCCAATCCAGCGTGCAATCTTTGGCCAATGCTCCTTCAAAGTCCTTGCACCCATGAACAACCCGATATGGCCGCCGGGCACGGTTTTCTTGATGAGGCGGTCTTCCGGTGTACCGGTATACCTGGCCGCATCGAGTACCTGCTCTGGCGTCGTTATGTCGTCATCGGCACCCGCGAGTAAATATACGGGGCGAGTGATATGGCGAAGGTTGAGTTTGCGCCCTAGCGCAACAAACTCGCCTTTTGCAAGCCGGTTTTCCTTGAATATCTGCTTGATCGTCTGAAGGTACCAGCGGCCAGGCAGGTCGATCGGGTTCTCATACCAGCGGGCAAAGGCCTCCTCCTTTGCGATATAGGCCGAATCGCCTATATGCTCGTACAGATCTACGTGTTCCTGGATGTAATGCTGAGAGGGGTGCATGTTCTTCCAGCCCTGCAGCATGAACTTGCCGCGCATCAGCCCATCGCCCATCGCAACCAATTCCTCGTAGAAGGACATCGGAGACTCGTGGACCATGCGTTTGATGGGTCCGTTGCCGGCGTCGGTATCGATCGGCGCGCCTGCCAGAACCAGCGAATTGACCTTGGCGGGAAAGCGCGCCGCGATCATCGCCGAAACCCATCCGCCCTGGCATAGACCGACAAGGTTCACCCGACCGCCAAGATCGTCGATCGCGACAACCATGTCGGCCAAGTAGTTGTCGATCTCAAGATCCTTCATGTCCTTCGTCGCGGACTTCCAGTCGGTCAGCGCGACATGGGTGATGCCGTTCGTCAGGAGCGTCTCGATCAGGCTCTGCCCCTTATGGTAGTCGGCAATCATGGCAGTGTGGCCGGCATACGGTGCATTGACGAGCGTCGGAATGCCGTGGCCCGGATTTCCATAATCGCGAAGAATCATGGTCCGGAGATCGAGACGGATTTCGTTTTGCGTAGCGAGCCGAGGCCGGAGTTCATCCTTGATCCTGATTTCCTCCTCAACGAATTTCAGATTTTTTGCGTAGAGCTCCAGCCCCTCTTCCGCCAATGAGGCTGCCATGGCCATGGGCCAGAAGGCAGGTACGCTCGCCAGCAACGGTTCGTTCGATTTAGGCGTCGATCCAGTTGTCATCTCTCGACCTTTCATAACTCAAAATCTCATCAGTATTGACCTGCAGCGCCACGCTCCACCGATCGAATCGACCAGCGGCAACCCCGAAACGACGAGGTCGACCAATGAGAGCACACAACGTACCAGTCAATATCGCCTGATCTTCACGTTAGTCGACCGGCACATGATGGAACAAAACCACCTTCAATTGATCCAGCAGCAGTGCAAACACGATCGTGGCGCCGAAGAGCGAAAGCACTACGCCGAGCGGCAGCGGCGTCATCAGGATTCCGAGGACCGCTAGGGTCGACACCACCACGATATCGGCCGCAGAGAACAGCATCATCAGCGAACTCGGGCGCGAGTTCCATAAATGACCGCGTTCGCGCAGAACGAAAACCAGCGCTTGCCCTGCAAACACGAACATCACGAAAACTAATGTTTGTATCTGGCCATGACTCAACCCGAGATGAAACGCGCCGGTAGCCAGGACAAGCAGGCAGAAAAGAAACTTGAAGGCCGCCAAGGGAATCGTCGCGATTGTCAAATTGCGCAATCGCCATGCATTGGGGCGTGTCGAGGGCGTCGCACGGTCGGCCGTGCGCGCCATGCTGACGAAGTCGTTCGTAAACATCGCTAAGGCCTGCAACATTGGTGTCAGAACCGCTTGCCCTGTCAGCAGCAAACCCGCTCCTAAAATGACGAGGGTCACGACCTTGTTGACGAGTATCCCGATCGTGTACGTCAAGACGCGCTGAAATACGGTACGTCCTTCTTTGACTGCCGTGACGATGCCTTCGAGGCCAGGCTTGGTCAGGACCAGGCCTGCAGCTGCCTTGGCCACGTCGGTTGCCGTTTCGACTGCGATTCCCATTTGCGCTTGGCGCAGCGCCGGCGCATCGTTGGCACCGTCGCCACACATACCGACGGCGTACCCACCACGCTGCAGCGCTTTCACGACTCGGAACTTTTCCTCAGGAAACACGCCGGCATAAATCGCGAAATCATCAGGTGTCACGCGGTCAGGGATGTGCCCACTTGAACAAACGCTGCCTGTGATACCGATCACGCGCCCGACAGTAGCGGCAGTAGCGGCAGTATCCCCTGTCACAATGACCGTCGGCACGCCAAGGGCGCGCAATTCGCCCAACAAAGTGGCGGAATCGTCTCTTGGCGGATCATTCAGGGCGATCAGGCCAATGAGCGCCATTCGTCCTGGTACGCCGACGGCAATGGCGAGCGTGCGATAGCCCGCAGAGCTTAGCGTTTCGAGTTCCGCCGAGGCCGCCGCATCCAACGGCGCGATCGACGCCATGACCGATGGGGCTCCCTTCACGATGCGAACCTCGTGGCCATCCGCATCTTGTGCCAGGGCTTGCGCCCTCTTCGTCGCCGGTTCAAAAGGCGTGAATTTGCGGAGCGTGGGCAGCGCCTGCCCAGGCTTCGCTTCTTGGGCCGCTGCGCGAATGGCCATATCGATGGGATCTCGCCCGTCCGGAGAACTTGCAAGCGCCGCAAACGCCAGCACATCGTCGGCGGTCCATCCCGCACAGGTGGTATGCACCGCAGCGATGCCGATCTTGTTTTGTGTCAAGGTACCAGTCTTGTCGGCGCACAACACGTCGATCGTGGCCGCTTCGTGCAATGCGGTGAGGCGTGTCAGAAGAACGCCCTTTAGCGCGAGGTGTTTGGCACCCAGCGCAGCGGCCAGCGTAAAGGTGGCCGGCAAAGCGACTGGAACCGCCGACAGCATGGCTGTGAGCACGAGTTCGATGATCTGCGATGTCGGCAGCGCGATAGCATGGGCATACGCAACAAGGCCGACGACGATGGCTGCATTAAGGACCGACAGATTCCGGACGAGACCGAGAACGGCCTTGACCTCCGCGCTTTCGACGTGTGCAATTCGGACCAGTTCGGCCGTTCGCCCGAAATAGGTGGAGCGCCCTGTTGCCGTGACGACTGCTACGGCTTCGCCGCGTCGGACCATCGAACCGGCATAGGCAGTCTTGCCAGCGCCGGCCTCGGCAGCAACCGACTCACCGGTAAGCATCGACTGATCGAGCAGGATCGACCCATCGACGATCTGCATGTCGGCTGGCACAATCGCGGCGAGCGACAATTGAACGATGTCGCCGGGAACGAGAAGTGCCGCAGGCAACTCCGACCACCGACCATCCCGCCGCGCTGTTGCTCGCAGGGAGAGGTGCTGCTTGAGGAGCGCCAGCGCTGTATTGGCGCGACCCTCCTGGAATGCACCAAGCGCAACATTGAAGAGCAAAAGCGCTGCGATGAGTCCCGCCTCTATACGCTCGCCGATTACGAGCTGCAAGACCACCGTTGCCTCGAGCATCCAGGGCACCGGGGCCCAGAAATGCTGCGCGAGCCGCTTTGGCAGGCTCTCCGGTTTCTCGACAACTTCGTTTCGCCCGTAGCGGGCAAGCCGCCCAGCCGCTTCATCGGAGGTAAGACCGACCGCGGGATCGGTCGTGACTGCGACGCTCGGCATGTCCACGGCCGACCTCAGCAGCACTCCATCGGCATGGTCGACCCGTGAGTGCGATGCAACCCGGCCAGATTGGCCAGAAACCAACGCAAATCCTTCATCTCCGGCCTATTCTTGCCGCGCTCTCGGATGGAAATCTTGAGTTCGATAGCCCTTCCCGCAGTGCCTGCTTCGCGTTGCCCGCGAGTCTCACACCATCATTTCGAAAGGCGTCGCCATGATACCTTCCTCTCAGTGGCTGGCGTCGCTGTCTGTAGCCGCCCGTCCTACCTCTCGCGCACAATCTGCGTCGTCAGTACCACTGAGCTGCAGGCGACGATCCATGCTGCGCATGGGATCGGATGTGGCAAGACACTGACCTCGCGCTTTTCTTGGTGGGGGTGGCTTCGTTGAACAGCGCTGCATCAGCGCCGACACGGTCCGCGTGCTGGCGGCGCCAAGCACAGTCCTGCGTGTGATAGATGACTGCTGCTGGGCTATCCGTAACCGAGCGGTGCTCCGATCGGGGACACCCATGAGAATTGGTGGGCAGTGCAAGTTTCGAACTTGCGACCCCTGCAGTGTGAATGCAGTGCTCTACCCCTGAGCTAACCGCCCGAAATCCGTCTCCAGGGAGCCGCAAATTATGCCACAGCGCCGGCGCCCGGCT
>JAFECV010000088.1 GCA_018241985.1 Pseudomonadota bacterium
TGCCCGAGCCGGCGCATCCGGTGGCGATCGGCAACGGGCCGGGCAGCATGCAGGGGCGCATCGAGATCGCCGGCATCGGCTTTCGCTACGGCCAGCGCTCGGTGATCCGCAACCTGGACCTGACGATAGAGCCGGGCGAGATGATCGGCCTCGTCGGCCACAGCGGCTCGGGCAAGAGCACGCTGGTGAACCTGATCTGCCGCTTCTACGACGTCACCGACGGCTCGATCCGGGTCGACGGCACCGACATCCGGCGCTTCGGGCTGGCCGACTACCGGCGCCACATCGGCCTGGTGCTGCAGGAGCCGTTCCTGTTCTTCGGCACCGTCGCGGAGAACATCGCCTACGGCCGGCCCGACGCCTCGCGCGCCGAGATCGTCGCCGCGGCGCGCGCCGCGCACGCGCACGAATTCATCCTGCGGCTGCCGCACGGCTACGACTCGCTGGTCGGCGAGCGCGGCCAGGGCCTGTCCGGCGGCGAGCGCCAGCGGCTGTCGATCGCGCGCGCGCTGCTGATCGATCCGCGCATCCTGATCCTCGACGAGGCGACCTCGTCGGTCGACACCGAAACCGAGAAGGAAATCCAGCGCGCGCTGGACAACCTGGTGCAGGGGCGCACCACGATCGCGATCGCGCACCGGCTGTCTACGTTGCGCCGTGCAAGCCGGCTGGTGGTGATGGATCGCGGCCAGGTGGTCGAGGTCGGCCCGCACGACGAACTGATGGCGAACCAGGGCGCGTACTGGCGGCTGTACCAGGCACAACTGCGGCGCATGGACGAAGACGAAGACGACCGGCCCACCCAGCGCGAGGCCGAGCGCCGGCAGATCGAAATACCGGTCGCGCATTCGGAGGTCACGACATGAGCGCCGCACGGCCGTTTCGAAGGCGCTCGCTCCCCCTCGGGGGGACGGCCCGAAGGGCCAAGGGGGCGATATGAGCCTCGTGGTCGATGCGCTGTGCAAGCGCTACGGCGAGCAGCGGGTGTTCGAGAACGTCTCGCTCGAGCTGCGGCCCGGCGAATTCGTCGCGATCGTCGGCGAATCCGGCGTCGGCAAATCGACGCTGCTCAACTGCATCGCCGGGCTCGACGACTGGGACAGCGGCACGGTGCGGCTGGACGGCATCGACATCGGCGCGCTGGACGACGACGCGCGCGCGCTGCTGCGCAGGCGCCGCATCGGCTTCGTGTTCCAGGCGTTTCACGTGTTGCCGCATCTGGACGCGGCGCAGAACGTCGCGCTGCCGCTGATGCTGCTCGGCACGCCCGACGACGCACGCGTGCAGGCCATGCTGGCCGCGGTCGGCCTGCACGGCCAGGGAGCAAAGCTGCCGCATCAATTGAGCGGCGGCGAACTGCAGCGCGTCGCGATCGCGCGCGCGCTGGTGCACCGCCCGGCGCTGCTGCTGGCCGACGAGCCGACCGGCAACCTGGACCCGACGACCGGCGCGCGCGTGCTGGACGCGCTGATCGCGCAGACCCGCGAGCGCGGCGCCGCGCTGCTGCTCGTCACGCATTCGGATGCCGCCGCCGCGCGCGCGGACCGGGTGCTGCGGCTCACGAGCCGCGGCATCGGTTGACGCGGCAGCAACGCCGCGCCGCGCTCACTCGATCGCGAGCCGCTGCGCGCCGCCGCCGCTCTTCTTCGGCAGCGTCAGCGTCAGGATGCCGTTGTCGTACTTCGCCTTCGCCTTGGCTTCGTCGACGTCCTGCGGCAGCTGGAAGCTGCGCGACACCGCGCCGTAGTAGCGCTCGCTGCGCAGCAGCTTGTCGCCTTCGCTCTTGCTGTCCTCCTGCTTGACCTCGGCGCGCAGCGTCACCGTGCCGCCGTCGAGCGAGACCTGGATGTCGTCCTTGGCCACGCCGGGGATCTCGGCCTGCACCGTGTAGCTGCCGTCGTTCTCCTTCACGTCGACCTTGATCTGCGCCGGCGGCGGCAGGGTGTCGCCGTGCAGCGGCTTGATGAAGAAACCCGGCGCGACATCGCGGAAGAAATCGTCGAACAGGCTGTTGCGGCTGATCAATGCATTCATGGTGCGTTCCCTTTCCATCGAGATGACAGGACCCAACTCGGCCGGACCCGGCTGCCGCCGCGGACGGTGGCTGCCGCTGCCCGACCTTCCTGTCAATCTATGGACCCTCGGTGCGTCTTTCAAGGGAAAGTGCGTGCGCGCGCCAGCCGCCGCGACCCCGGCTTGACGCAGGTCAAGTCGGGGCCGGGGGTCGGGGTCCGAGGGCGGACGCAGCGGCTCTCGCCGCGCGCCCGCCGCACGCCCGTCACGCTCGTGCCGAACGCGTCAGTTGCAGTCCGCAGCGACCGCCTTGCCGCGAAGCCGCTCCTCGTCGTCATCGCAATCGTCACAGTCGTCGCAGTCGCCGCACGGTTCGCAATCGTTGCGGCAAGGCTCGCAGGAGCGCTTGCGGTCGTCCTCGTCCTTGCAGCCGCACGGCCAGACCGTGTAGGCCAGCAGATCGAGGCAACGGACCGGCGTCTTCGGATCGTCGCTGTGGATCACGAGTTCGCAGGCAAGCGGGCATTTCTCGGTCGCCTTGTAGCGGATCACCAGGTTCAGGCACGACCCCGGATGCAGCGGTGCCGGGAACGGGTTGTTCACCAGCCGCCAATTCGGATGCCGGCGCCGCAGCCGGGCGCTGGTGACCTCGATCTTGCAGTCGCCGACGTTGCACAGCGTGATCGTGCGCTCGGCGCTGCAGCAGGCCTTGACGCCGCCGAAGCAGGTGGAACCGGTGACGACGAGCCGGCCTGCCGGCGCCTCGCCGCGCACGGCGAGCGTGAGCGGACTCGCAGGATCGTCGCTCGCGATCGTCAGCGTCGCGCTCTTCGGCCCCAGGCTGGTCGGCGCGAAGCGAATCGGCACCGGCAGCGAGGCGCCGGGGCCGATCAGCACCGGATAGTGCAGCACCTCGGCCACCTGGAATTCGGCCGACGACGAGCCGATGCCGGTGATCGCGAGCGGGCAGTGCCCGCTGTTGTTCAGCACCAGCATCTCGTCGGCGAACGAGCCGACGCAGGTGCGGCGGAACGTGCCGGTGTCGGCCAGCGCCGCGACCAGCCGCGGCGCCGGCGTCGCTCCGGAAAGCAGCACCTTGTGCGGCGACAGCAGGTCGTTGCTGAAGATCGTGAGCGTCGCGGCATGCGCGCCGAGGCTGCCCGGGCGCAGCCGCACCACGACGTCGATCGCCGCGCCGGGCTCGACCGCGAGCGGATACGACGCGACCGACGGCACGACGAAGTCCGGCGACGACGAGGTGATGTTGTGGATCAGCAGCAGCGAAAAACCGGTGTTGTTGATGGTCAGGATCTCGTCCCTGAACGAGCCGATACAGACACGGCCGAAGTCGCCGGCACCGGGAACGGCGGTGACGATGATCGGCGCCGGCGCGAGCGCCGCGAGCAGCCGGAAGCCGTCGATGCTGCCCCAGCCGGTGCAGGCGTCCCAGCCCGGGCCGGCGGTGTAGACCGGCGCGTCCGGCGCCGGATTGCCGGACTCGCTGTTGCCGAAGCGCACGTCGTTGCAGATCTCGGGGCCGTGCGCATAGAAGGTCGGGTTCAGGAAGCCGACGTCTCGGGCCAGCCATTTGACGATCACCGCGGTCAGGCCCGCATAGAGCGGCGCGACCAGGCTGGTGCCGATGAACCCGTATCGGCCGGGCCCGCCGACGCCGGCGAAGAAGAAGCCGTCCATCGCGATCATGCCGGCGACGTCCGGCACGCCGCGCCGCGCGTTGCCGTCGTTGTTCGAGATCGGCAGCACGCCCACCGCCGACTGGTACGCGGGCACCGGGAAGTTGTTGCAGACGCCGCCGCCGGTCGCGACATAGGGGAAGCCCTGGAACGGGGACAGCGGCTGGTTCGCGTCGCTCCAGACGAATTCCTGGAACTGCGTCGGCGCCGCCGTGACGTTGCCGACGATGGTGCCGCCGCAGGCGCTCACCCACGGGTCCGCGCTCGGGTAGCTGACGTGGCATTTGCCGTCCAGGTCCAGGTTCGCCGAGCCCCAGTCGCCGATCGCCATGAACACCGTGATGCCGCGCGCCGCCGCGCTGGCGAGCAGCCCCGTGATCACGTTCGCGAAGGTGCCCGGCGTCGCCGGGTTGCCGGCCTGCTCGTCGCTGAGGAACGGCACCCAGCTCGCGGTCAGCGCCGACGGCGGGTTGTCGCCCGCGGACGGGAAGATCGCGCGGTTCAGGAACGCCTCCCAGCCGGCCTCCGAGTCGTCGGTGAAGTAGACGTTGATGTTCGCCCCCTGCGCAACCGCCGCGGCAATGGCCACGTCGATCGTGCATTCGCCGACGCCGCCGCTCGGCGACGAGGTCACCAGCGCGGTGTTGTTCGTGTGGCCGAGCAGGCCGATGTCGGCCAGCACCGGCGGCGTGTTGTAGCCGGCCGGCAGGCTCGCGATGAAGGCGTTGATGTCCGAATGCAGGTACGCCGCGCCGTTGGCCGCGTCCTCGAAGATGCCGATCGTCTTGCCGGCGGCGCCGGTGTTCGGAAAATCGTAGAGCCGCGCGACCGCGTCCGGCGACAGGTAGTTCGCGTTCGGCGGGTCGCCGGTGCCGGTGGCGGCCGGTCTGCCCATGTTCCGGTTGTCCAGCCCCAGCACCGCCGCCACGAGTTCGACCAGTTCGCCCGGCAGGTACGCCGGGCCTTCGAACCCGCGGTGCAGGTGCTCGGTCGTCTCGCGGCCCGGCACCTGCCGGCCGTCCTTGCCCGGAACCGGGCGCGACGCGTGATGCCACGGCGCGCGGTACATGTTCAGCGTGATCGCGAACGCGGCGTTGAACTTCTCCGCCGCGCCTTCGACGACGAGGCGCCGGCGCCCCGCATCGGCGACGCCGACGTGCAGGCCCTTGGACTTGAAGTAGTCGGCGACCGCGTCGACCTCCTTCTGTTCCGCGCCATGCGCCTGCATGTATTCGTCGGACGACAGAAAGCGCCGCTGGCCCGGCGCGGTGCGCTGCCAGTGCTCGAGGTCGTGCTCGCGCGGCGCGTCGCGACGCGGCCGCAGCCGCACCGTGACCGCCATCTTCTCGTCGCCGTCGACCGGGCCGACGAGCACCGAGCCTGGAACCTGAGGGCGCTCGCTGCCGGGCAGCGGCTTGTATCCGGATGGAACACGCATGATCGTTTCTCCCTTAAGAAAAGTGGATGATCAACGGCGTCTGGCCAAGGCTGACCCAAGGTTTCGGCGAAGCGTAGTTCACCGATCTCCGGCATTCAAGCAAGCTTGCCGGAAGGCTGTGCCATGCGTCACAAGACGGCGGCGCTGCGCAGGATCTGTTCCACTTCTTCGGCGGCAACATCGCGCGCGGCGCCGAAGCCGGCGACGTGGCGTGCGCCCGTGACGCGCACCGTAACGAAACGAAAGTCTCCGAGTTGCGTCATGAGCTCGGCCTCGGGAAAGCGCGCGAGGTAGGCCGCGCTGCAGGCCGGCCGGCGTGCGTCGTCCGGTTCGAGCAGCGCGGCGACACCGTCCAGCGTCACGCGCGGCAGCGCGTGCACCGGCTCGCCATCGGCCTCGGGTTCTGTGACCAGCAGCGACACCCGCGGCCGCGCCCTCAGGTTTCGGGTGTGCGCGGCGAGTGCGCTCACGTGCAGCACCAGCAGCGCCTGCGCGGGCTCGATCGCGTACGGCACCATCGAGACGAACGGGCTGCCGTCATCCGCCACGGTGCCGAGCGCCGCGGTACGCCGCGCATGCAGCAGCAGGCGCAACTCGCGGGTCAGCCGGGGTTCATGCGCCATGCCGCGCTCAGCGCCGCGTCAGCACCACGCCGAGCTCGTGGAACAGCGCGGCGTGCGGCACCTTCGCGTACGGCGGCGCGGGCCAGTGCCACTCTGCTTCCGGGAACAGCGCGCGCATGCCG
Source organism: Pseudomonadota bacterium (assembly GCA_018241985.1). Taxonomy (GTDB): domain Bacteria; phylum Pseudomonadota; class Gammaproteobacteria; order Burkholderiales; family Burkholderiaceae_C; genus Rhodoferax_A. The sequence goes on from JAFECV010000088.1 coordinate 5,891, forward strand.
TTGATGTCGCAGTGGTACGGCGGGCCCTGGATCAATCCTTCTTCGATCGCCTGCGGACGCGGCATCTGCATGAACATCGCCCACAGGCGGCCGCCAGGCCGCAGCCAGCGCTGCAACTGCGCCGCGTAGCCGCGCCACTGGTCCGGATGGATCGCGCACAGGCAGGTCTGTTCGTACACCGCGTCGAACGGCCGATCGGGCGCATAGCCCAGCACATCGGCCTGCACCACCTGCGCCGCGAGCCCCTGCTGCGCGAGCCGCGCACGGGTCTTTTCCACGGCGGCCGGGGTGTAGTCGATCGCGACGACCTCGAAGCCGCGGCGCGCGAGCTCGGCCACCTCCCAGCCGCTGCCGCAGCCCGGTACCGCGATCCGGCACGGCGCGAGCGCGCCGGAGGCCAGCCATGCGACCAGTTGCGGGTTCGGCGCGCCGCGGTCCCAGGGCGTGTTGTGCTCGTCGAAGCGTTGCTGCCAGAAGGCGATCGTCGGTCCGGGCATGTCGGTGTCTCCTGAAGTGCGCGCCGTTTACGCGCGGCTCACGCGTGCCGTGCCACCAGCAGCGCCGCGATGGCGATCACTGCGACCACGACCGTGCCCGCCATCAGTCGTCGAATGCGCTTCTGGATCATCTCGATGCGCGCGATCAACTGCGCGTTCTGCTCGGCCAGCGCCTGGATCAGTTTCGACGAATCGAGCATCTGCTGATGCAGGCCGCCGACCGTCGCCTCGAGCGCCGCGATGCGCGCGCGCAGCGCGTCCGGACTTGCGCCGGCCGGATCCCTGGCATGAGCCGATCCGTTCTGCAGCGCCGGCGGCGACGGCTTTCTTGCGACCGAGCTCCAGAGCTTCTTCGCGCCATCGACCACCGTCGGCGCGGCGCTGATCACGTCCGCCCACGGAACGGTCTTCAGTGCGGTCAACCACCCAATCGCCATAAAGCTCTTTCAACCGTCTCGCGATACCTGCAGTCGAGTGTACGGCTGCAACCTCGTGCGTGCCGCGCCGGCACAATGGCCGCAGATGCTCGCGCTGCTTTCGACCTTCAGCTGGCAGGAACTGCGCCACCACCCCTGGCGCAACGCCGCGGCCGTGGTCGCGGTGATGCTGGGCGTCGCGCTCGCGTTCTCGGTGCAGCTGATCAACGCGTCGGCGCTGGTCGAATTCACCGCGGCGGTGCGCTCGGTCGACGGCCGGCCCGATCTGACGCTGCGCGCGGCGCGCGGCACGTTCGACGACCGGCTGTTCGCGCGGGTGGCGCAGGCGCCGCAGGTCGCGCTGGCCAGCCCGGTGCTGGAACTGTCCACCTACGCGGTCACCCCGGCGGGCCGCGTGCCGCTGCGCGTGCTCGGGGTCGATGCGCTGGTGGTCGCGCAGCTCGCGCCGGCGCTGCTGCCGCGTCCGCGGGACGGCGCGGACCGGCTGTCAATGCTGACCCCGGGCAACGTGTTCCTGAACGCGTCGGCGCGTACTGCACTGCGCAGCGCGGGCGGCACGGTGCCGGCGACGCTCGAACTGCAGAGCGGTCTTGCGCTGCGCCAGGTGCGCGTGGCCGGCAGCGTCGCCGCCGGCGGCGCGCCGCTCGCGGTGATGGACATCGCCGCGGCGCAGGTGCTGTTCGGGCAGCTCGGGCTTCTGACGCGGATCGACCTGCGGCTGGTGCCCGGCACCGATCGCGCGGCGTTCGTGCGCTCGCTCGCACTGCCCGGCGACGTGACCGCGAGCGACGCCGGCGACGCACTGGCGCGCGCCGACACCGTGTCGCGCGCGTACCGCGTCAACCTGACCGTGCTGGCGCTGGTGGCGCTGTTCACCGGCGCGTTCCTCGTGTATTCGGTGCTGGCGCTGGGCGTCGCCAAGCGTGGCCCGCAGTTCGCGCTGCTCGCGGTGCTGGGCCTGACCGCGCGCGAGCGGCTGG
>JAFECV010000089.1 GCA_018241985.1 Pseudomonadota bacterium
CAGCGCGGCGCACGAGGCGGCGTCGGTGATGTCGGCCGCGCAATACCGCACGTGCTCGGGCAGCGCCTCGGTGGGTGCGCGCACATCGCCAATCACCACCTGGTGCGTGGCGGCAAAACGCTGCACGCAGGCCCAGCCGATGTTGCTGGAGCCGCCGGTGACCAGGGCGACGGGCCGCGTCACGACGGCACCCTCAATAGTCCGACGCCGGCACGTGGCTGGCGGCAGGGTCGATGGCCACGTCGATCACCGTGGGCAGATCGCTGTTGCGCCCTTGCGCGATGGCGTCACCCAGCGCATCGGCGCGGTTGACCGAGATGCCGTGGCAGCCCATCCCGCGAGCGATCGCGGCGAAATTCATCGGTGAAAAGTCCACCGCGATGCGTCGCTCCTTCATGTTGTCGCGTACCATGCCCAAGCCCTGGTTGTTGGTGACGATCACGGTGATGGGCAGCTTTTCCTGTACGCAGGTAGCGAGAGCTGACAATGTCATGGCCGCGCCACCGTCGCCGATGAGGCAGATCACATTGCGAGCAGGATGCACGAGCTTGGTCGCTGCAGCCGCTGGCAGCGCCCAGCCCATGCCGCCAATGCCCCCCGGCGCCACCAGTTGCCCCGGCGTGCGCAAGCGCATCGTGCCAGTGACCCAGATGCGATTGTTGCCGGCGTCCAGCACCAGCATGTCCTGCGGGGTCAACAAGCGGTCGAGCACTCGGACCACGTCGGCGTAGTGCAAGGTGCCGTCGGCAGCCACGGTAGACGGCAGCACGCCAAATCCGTGTTCACGGTTGTTGGCGGCGATCGCTTCCAGGCGGGCGTCGCGCTGCGCCTGCCCCAACGGCAGCGTGCGCAGCGCTTGAAGCACGTCGACGGCATCGCCGGTGATAGCCAGCTCCACCGGATAGACCCAACCGGCGTGGCGCGCGTCGATATCCACCTGCGCCAGCGTCTGGCGCTGCGGGTTGATCAAGCCCTCGTCACGGAAGCGCAGATAGTCCGGCCCCAGACTGGCACCCAGCGCAAGCACGAAGTCGGCTTGCGCAAGCATGCGGTTGGCGCTGCGATTGCCCCAGGTGCCCAGCATGCCCACGGCCACGGGCAAGGTTTCGTCAATTACCCCCTTGCCGTTGTAGCTGGTAGCCACGGCGATGCCCGCTTGAGACGCCACCTCGGCCAGCAACGCGCGCGCCGCCTCAGTCTGCACGCCGTTGCCAGCGATGATGACCGGATTGCGCGCCTGCGCAATGAGCTCCGCCAAGTGAGCCAACGCATCCATGTCCGGGCGCGCAGGCGTGGCGCGCAAATAGCCCTCCGAAGGGTAGAGGTTCACGCGATTTTGCTCGGGCATTTCACGCCGGATGATGGGCGATTTGAGCACCAGCGCCGCCGGACCGGAGCGCGGCAGTTGGGCATGCTTGAACGCCAGTTGCAGTCCGTAGACGGCTTCGTGCGGCTCGGTGGCGTAGCCGCAGTACTTGGTCATGGTGCGCAACACGGCGCGCACGTCCGCCGCGCCATAGTCGCCCGTCATGGTCTGGTACACGCCGTACATCCCAAAACCGTCGTAGCACGAGGTATCGGTGAGCACCACCATGGGCGAACCGGCGAAGTGCGCTTCAAGGATGCCGAACGCGCCGGTGCTGCTGGCAAACGGCCCCTGGCCCATGAACACCCCAGCGCGTCCGGTGAGCTTGCCGTAGACCTGTGCCATGACCGATGCCACCTGCTCGCTGCGCGCGAGCACCAGCCGAAAGCGGTCACGTACCTCGTAGAACTCGTCGAGCATCCAGGTGATGCCCAGCCCGGGCAGGGTGAAGGCATGGGTGGCGCCGCATTCAAGCAGCGTACGCACCAGGGCTTTTTTGGTGGTGGTCATGTATGGAACAACTCCAGCGAGCGGGTGGAAAGATCGATCAACGCATAATATGCAAACGCTTGCATTGAAAGATAACTAGATTTATAGAAGTGTTAACTAGGGAAAACGATAGTTTATGCATGCGCTTGCATACAGTGATCATGAAGCCTGCTCGGGCTACGATCGGTGTGTGCACGCCCTCACCCAATGTCCACTCAGAACCCCAAGGCCGCGCGAGTGGCCATAAACGCCGCTCCCGGCATGACCAATGGCACCACCAAAGCGGCGCCAGCCGCAACAGGCGCCAAACGAGCAGTCGGCACCAGCCGCCCTCGCGCGAGCCTGGTCGACGTGGCCACGCTGGCCGGCGTGTCCAGCGGCACGGTGTCGCGCGCGCTGACGCGCCCGGACATGATCAGTCAAGCTACGCGCGAGCGCGTGCTCGCCGCCGCCCAGCGCCTGGGCTACGTAGCCAATGGCGCAGCGCGCGCACTGGTGATGCGCCGTAGCATGACGGTGGGTGCCCTGGTGCCGCGCTTCGGCGGCTCGTCTTTCCCCACCATGATCCAGGCGCTGGAATCCACCCTGGCGGCTGCTGACTACACCTTGCTGCTGTCAGCGCCCGAGCACAGTCGCGGGCAGGGTCCTGCCGCGCTGGCCGCCCTGCTGGAGCGCGGCGTGGATGCGGTGGCGCTGCTCGGCGCGCAACACCCGCCACAGGTGTTTGCCGCGCTGACCGCACACCAGCGTCCCTTTGTGATGATGTGGGCGCAGCACAGCCCGCAAGGCGTGTGCGTGGGTTTTGACGAAGGCGAGGCCGCCAGCTTGCTGGTGGACCATCTGGCCGCGCTGGGCCACCGCGAGATCGGCTTCGTCGGCGGGCGCACCGAACACAACGAACGCGCGCGCCGCCGCCTGCTGGGCCTTACGCTGGCCATTGCGCGCCACGGGATACGCCTAGCGCCGCAGGCCATGCTGGAGGTGGACTACGGCTTTGCGCAAGGTTTTGAAGCCATGACCGAGCTGCTGCAACGCGGCCTGACCATCACCGCCGTGGTCTGCGGTAACGACTACTTGGCCACCGGCGCACTGGCCGCGCTGGCGCAAGCCGGCGTGCCGGTGCCGGGCCAGCTCTCGGTGGCTAGCTTCAATGACAACGATTTCGCCGCTTACCTCTACCCACCGCTAACCACGGTACGCCTGCCGATCCGTGAAATGGGCGAGCAAGCCGGGCACTACCTTCTGCAGCGCCTGCGCGGCGCGCAGCCGCAGCATCAGGCGCTGCTACCCGTGGAACTGATCGTGCGCCAGAGCACAGGCTACGCGCCTAGGGCGCAGGAATGACCGGAGGCAACCCTCATGAAGATCCGTGAACTCGCCAGCGGTCTGCAGTTTCCGGAAGGCCCCGTCGCCCTGGATGACGGCTCGGTGCTGCTGGTGGAGATCGCGCGCGGCACGCTCACGCGTGTGACGAGCGATGGGCGCGTGCAGGTGGTGGCACAACTGGGCGGGGGGCCCAACGGCGCGGCGATCGGGCCCGATGGGGCGGTCTACGTCTGCAACAACGGCGGGTTTCGCTGGATGCGCGAGGCCGATGGCTGTCTGCGCCCCGTCGGTCAGGCTCAGGACTACAGCGGCGGACGCATCGAGCGTGTGGACCTTTCCAGCGGCAAGGTCGAACGCCTGTACGAGGCGTTGGACGGCCTGCCCCTGCGTGGCCCGAACGACCTGGTTTTCGATACCAGCGGCAGCTTCTATTTCACCGATCTGGGCAAGGTGCGCGAACACGAGATGGACCGCGGTGGTGTGTACTACGCGCGACCGGACGGGTGCAGTCTCCAAGCGATCGCGCGCCCGGTGGTCACGCCCAATGGCATCGGACTGGCGGGCGACGGCAAGACGCTGTACTACGCCGAGACCGAAGGTGCGCGCTTGTGGGCGTTTGAAGTGACGTCGCCGGGGCAAGTGCGTAAGGAGGCTTGGCCCTCGCCGCAGGGCGCGCGCATGCTGGCCGCGGCTCCCGGCGGGCACTACCAGCGCTTTGACTCGCTGGCGCTGGACGCTTTTGGCAATGTGTGCGTGGCCACGTTGCTGCACGGCGGCATCAGCGTGATTGCGCCTGACGGCACGCTGTACGCCCACGTGCCGCTGCCTGACCGCTTCACGACCAATCTGTGTTTTGGCGGGCGTGCGCGGCGCACCGTATACGTCACGCTCTCGGGCAGCGGGCGCCTGATCGCCATCGACGATTGGCCTGTGCCAGGGTTGGCGCTTGCGTTCAACGCCTGATCTCAAATTGCGTTCATCGAACTGAATGCGATATGCATCCATGGACTTCAAGGAGTCGTGGATGAAGAATCTGATCGTGGGCGACAAGCCGACCGTACAGCCGCTGGCCGAGAGGCGGAAGCAGGCGAGTGCCCATTCGCAATACCAGCGTATCCAGTGCGTGCTGGGTAGCTCCGTTCGTCGAGCGCCACGGCTGGCGCAAGATCGTGCCGCATCCAAGGCGCCCGAAGGCGAATGCTGCGGCGCAGCCTGCCTTTAAAAAAAACTGCGCCGCGCGGTACGCCAAGAGGTCTGGCGCCAGGCTGAGCAAGGCCGCCCAGTGCGACTGATGTTCCAGGACGAGGGCCGCTTTGGCTTGCTCGGCACGCCGCAGCGATGTTGAGCGCCGCAGACGGTGCTGACGCACGGCAAGACGCCCCGATGCAGTTACGCGCCCGAAGACAAAGCCGCATCAAGCCTTGGGCAGTGTCACCCCGGTCTGGCCTTGATATTTGCCGCCGCGGTCGCGGTACGAGGTCTCGCAAACCTCGTCGCTCTCGAAGAACAGCACCTGCGCGCAGCCTTCGCCGGCGTAGATCTTGGCCGGCAGCGGCGTGGTGTTGGAGAATTCCAGCGTCACGAAGCCTTCCCATTCGGGCTCGAACGGCGTGACGTTGACGATGATGCCGCAGCGCGCATAGGTGCTTTTTCCCAGGCAGATGGTCAGCACGTTGCGTGGAATGCGGAAATATTCGACCGTGCGCGCCAGTGCGAAGCTGTTCGGCGGAATGATGCAGGAGTCGCCGTGAAAATCGACGAAGCTCTTCTCGTCGAAGTCCTTCGGGTCGACCACGGTGCTGTGGATGTTCGTGAACACCTTGAACTCCGGCGCGCAGCGGATGTCGTAGCCGTAGCTGCTGGTGCCGTAGCTGATGATCTTGTGGCCCTGCCGCTCGCGGATCTGGCCCGGCTCGAACGGCTCGATCATGCCGTGCTGCTCGGCCATGCGGCGTATCCATCGGTCGCTCTTGATGCTCATTGCTCGTCCTTCCGCAGTGCCCGCGATTGTAGGCACGGTGGGCGCCCGGTCCTGACCCGGGCGCGCAGCCCAGGCAACGATTCCGCAGGCCGGCGCTCAGGTTCCGGCGATCACCGCGCGCTCGATCAGCCGATCGTCGCCGAGCACGATCAGCGAGAACAGCAGCTCGTCCAGGCTGGCGGCGCGAGCGGTCCGGTTCGCCAGCAGCGGCGTGGCCCGCGGATCGATCACGATGAAATCGGCTTCGCAGCCCGGCTGCAGATTGCCGATCACGCCGCTCAAGCCCAGCGCGCGCGCCGCCCCGGCCGTGTGCTGCCACCACAGGTGCTGCGGCGTCAGGCTCAATCCGGCGCGCAGCTGGCCGCCGGTCTCGACCGACGCGCGGCCGACGTAGTACGCGGCCAGCATGGTGTGGAACGGGTGAAACTGGTGCCGCCGCCGACGTCGCTCGCAAGGCCGTATCGGTAGCCGACGCGGTCGGCGCCGCGGAAGTCGAAGAAGCCGCTGCCGAGGAACAGGTTGCTGGTCGGGCTCACCGCGGCGGCCGCGCCGCTCTCCTTCATCAGCGCGCGGTCCGCCTCGTCAAAGTGGATGCAGTGCGCGTAGATCGCGCGCTCGCGCAGCAGGCCGAAGTCCTGGTACACCGACAGGTAGCTGCGCGCAGCGGGAAAGAGCTCGCGCACCCAGGCGACCTCGTCGCGGTTCTCCGCCACGTGCGACTGGATCCAGACGTCGGGGTGCTTCGCCGCCAGCAGGCCGGCGCCGCGCAGCTGCTCAGGCGTGCAGCTCGGCGCGAAACGCGGCGTGATCGCATAGCCGAGCCGGCCCACGCCGTGCCACTTCGCCAGCAGCCGCTCGGTGTCGAGCAGCGACTGCTCGGTCTCGTCGCGCAGCCCGTCCGGCGAATGGCGGTCCTGCAGCACCTTGCCGGTGATGAGGCGCATGCCGCGTGCCTGCGCCGCACCGAACAGCGCGTCGACCGAGTTGGGGTGCGAGGTCGCGAACGCGAGCGCGCTGGTGACCCCGTTGCGCAGCAGCTCCGCTATGAAAAAGCTAGCTACCTGTGCACTGTATTCGCTGGCTGCAAAGCGTTTTTCCTCTGGAAACGTGTAATGCTCGAGCCACGGCAGCAGCCCTTCGGCGGGCGCGCCGATCATGTTCGTCTGCGGGTAGTGGATGTGCAGGTCGACGAAACCCGGCGCGATGATGCGCCCGGCCAGATGCTCGGTCTCCACGCCCGGAAACCGCGCGGCTAGTTCGCGGTACGGCCCGACCGCGTGCACCGCCGGCACGCCGCTGGCCCCTGGCGCGACGACGAGCAGGCCATCCTCGTCGTAGATCGCGCATCGGTGCGGATCGCCGTCGGCGGCAAAGCGGAGGATGGCGGCGCGGTAGGCTTTCATGCCGGCTATTTTGGGACGCTTCCCTGCACGCCGGATACCAGAAAATCCATAGTCTGTATCTGGCTCTCGCTCAGGCTCTGCCCCTTGGGCACGATCAGGCGCCCATGGTTGTCGTCGATCGGGCCGGCAAACGGCAACAGCCGGCCGCTGGCGATGTCACGCTCGCGCGCGAGCACCTCGCGCCGCACCGCGTCCGGCACCTTGGTCCCGAACCCTTCGAGCCGGATCATGCCGTCCTTCACGCCGCCCCAATAGCTGCCGCTCTTCCAGGTGCCGTCCAGCACCGCGCGCGCCCGCGCGATGTCGTACGCGCCCCAGTGGTGCGTGATGGCGACGATCTGCGCATCGGGCGCCACCTGCCGCATGTCCGAGTGGTACGCGATCGCGAGCTTGCCGCGCTGCTCGGCGGCCTGCATCACCGCGGTCGACGCGGTGTGGAACGCGATCACGTCGGCGCCGCGGTCGAACAGGCTCATCGCGGCGTCGCGCTCCTTCGGCGGATCGAACCAGCTGTCGACCCACACGACCTTCACCTGCGCCTTCGGGTCGACCGAGCGCATGCCGAGCGTGAACGCGTTGATGCCCTGCAGCACCTCGGGGATCGGAAAGCCCGCGACGTAGCCGGCGATGTGGGTCTTGGTCATGCGGCCCGCCGCGATGCCGGACAGGTAGCGCCCCTCGTAATAGCGGGCGTTCGCGACCGCGACGTTCGGTGCCGTCTTGTAGCCGGTGATGTTCTCGAACTTAACCTCGGGGAAATCCTTCGCGACCTTCAGCGTCGGCTCCATGTAGCCGAAGCTGGGCGTGAAGATCAGCTTGTTGCCGGCGCGCGCGAGATTGCGGATCACGCGCTCGGCGTCGGGACCTTCCGCGACGTTCTCCACGTAGCTGGTCTGCACGCGATCGCCCAGCGCGGCCTGCAAAGCCTGGCGCCCGAGTTCATGCTGGTGCACCCAGCCCATGGGCGTCAGCGGCGTGACGTAGACGAAGGCAATCTTCAGCGGAGGGTCCGCGGCGTGCTGGTCCACACCCGCTGGGCCAGCGGCAAACGACGAAACGGTGAAAAACAGGCAGGCGGCCGCAAAGGCGGCAACGAGGTTTTTGAACATGGTTTTCCTCTACATGGCCCCGAACGGCGTGAACGGACAGTCGCGCGGTCCGCCGGGGCAGCGGACCGGCGCGATTCTAGCGAGGTCTCGCCGCGCAGCGCCGGAGTCGGATCGCGCGGGAACGAACGC
>JAFECV010000008.1 GCA_018241985.1 Pseudomonadota bacterium
GTGGCTTCGCTGAACATGGGCTCGATGAACTTCGGTCTGTACCCGATGCTGGGCCGGCACCAGGAATTCAAGTACGACTGGGAGCGCTCCTACCTCGAAGGCTCGGAAGACCGCGTGTTCCGCAACACCTTCAAGGAGATCCGCTACATCCTCGAGTCGTGCGCCGACAACGGCACCCGCTTCGAGATCGAGTGCTACGACACCAGCCACCTGTACACGGCGGCGCATTTCATCGATCGCGGCATCCTCAAGCCGCCGTTCTTCATCCAGACCGTGTTCGGCCTGCTGGGTGGCATAGGCACGCATCCCGATGACGTCATGCACATGCGCCGCACGGCCGAGCGCCTGTTCGGTCGGGACTACTACTGGTCGGTGCTGGGCGCGGGGCGCAGCCAGATGCCCATCGCGTCCATAGCCGCCGCCATGGGCGGCAACGTGCGCGTGGGGCTGGAGGATTCGCTGTGGGACGGGCCCGGCAGGCTCGCCACCAGCAACGCGCAACAAGTCGAGCGCGTGGTCGCCATCCTGAAGTCGCTGAACCTGGAGGTGGCGACGCCCGATGAGGCGCGCGCCATGCTGAAACTCAAGGGCCGCAAGGCCGTTGCATTCTGAGGTAACCATGCAGCAAGCCGTCGTATTGATTACCGGTGCCACCGCAGGCATAGGCCGCGCCGCCGCGCTGGCATTCGGCCGCGAAGGCGCGCGACTGGTGTGCTCCGGCCGCAACGCCGCCGCTGGAGCTGAGTTGGTGGTCGAGTTGAAGGCGCTAGGTGCCGAGGCCGAGTTCGTGCGCGCCGAGGTCAGCGATGAAGCCCAGGTGCGCGAACTGGTAGATTTCGCCGTGTCGCGCTTCAGCCGGCTCGATATCGCCGTGAACAGCGCGGGCACCGAAGGCACGCCGGGACCCATCACCGAGCAAACGGTAAGCGCCTACGCCGCCACCTTCGACGCCAACGTGCTCGGCACCCTGGTGTGCATGAAGCACGAGCTGCGCGTGATGAAGCAGCAAAAGCACGGCGTGGTCGTTAACCTCTCGTCCACCATGGGCAGCCGGGGCAACCCGCACAACCCGCTGTACGTAGCCAGTAAGCACGCGGTCGAGGGGCTGACCAAATGCGGCGCGCTGGAAGCGGCCCCCTTCAACGTGCGCGTAAACGCCGTGGCCCCCGGCCCCATCGCCACGGAGATGCTGGACCGCATCGCGGGCGGCGCGGACAAGCTCGGCGCGGTGGCCGCCACCATTCCCATGGGCCGCGTGGGCACGCCGCAGGAGGTGGCCGACGCCATCGTCTTCATGGCCTCCGAACGCGCCAGCTATATCAGCGGGCAGGTACTGCAGCTCAACGGCGGCAAGACGGCCGCATAGACATGGCGCAGGCAACGACGCTATCGGTGGATGTTTGGTTCGACCTGATCTGCCCCTGGTGCTGGATCGGCAAGCACAACTTGGCCCGGGCCCTGGAGCGCCTGGCTGAAACCGACCCCGGCTTGCAGGTGGAGGTGCGCTGGCATTCCGTGCAACTGATCCCGCAGACGCCGCCGGAAGGCTGGCCCTTCGATGCGTTCTACGAGCACCGGCTGGGCAGCCGCGAAGCCGTGCTGGCGCGGCGTGCGCAGGTGCTGGACGCCGCCCGACGCGCCGGCGCGCCCATCGACTATTCGCGCATCACCGTCTTTCCCAGCACCGCCGCCGCGCATCGATTGCTGGCGGCAGGCGCGGCGCAGCTCGAGCCTGCGGCCCTGGACGCTTTGCTCTCCCGCCTGTTCGAAGGCTATTTCGTGCAGGGCGAGAACCTGGGCGATGCGGACACGCTGGCGTCCATTGCAGCAGCGCACGGCGTCGCACCGGATGGCCCTGCCGTTCAGGCCGAGCCGGGCCTGAATCCGGCCTCGGGCGTGCCGTTCTTCGTTTTCAACGGCGCCTTCGCCTTGTCCGGGGCGCAGCCGGCAGACGTGCTGTGGGCCGCGATGCGCCAGGCGGCGACTGCCGAGGCCTGACGGGCGCCTCATTCGGCGGCTTGCCTGCGCCATTCGGTGACGCTGCAGCCGAAGGCGGCGCGGAACCAATGGCCGAAGCTGCTGGGCGCGGAAAAGCCCAGCAAGCCGGCCACCTCGCCCAGCGGCAGGTCGCTGTCGCGCAGATGGCGTACCACCAACTCCGAACGCACTTGGTTGAGCAGGGCCGAGAAGACTTGTCCCTCCACGCCGAGGTGACGATGCAGCGTGCGGCGGTCCATGCCGAGGTGCCGCGCGACTTGCTGGGCCGTGCAGCGTCCGCCCGGCAGCAGGGCCATGATCAGCTCCCTGCAGGCGGCGCCGGTGCCTTCGCCGCGGCGCTGCAGGGCGGCATCGAGGTAGTCGCGAGCGAAGCGCGCGGCGCCAGGGTTGTCGGGCGTGCGCGGCATCTGCAGATCGGCCGCCGCGCAGACCAGGCCGTTGAATTCCTGGTTGAACATCGGGTTGCGGCCGAAGAAGGCGCGATGCGGCGCCGCGTCGACCGGCGGGCGGTGGGTAAAACAGATCTGCAGCGGCCGCCACTGCGGACCGACGAGTTCGCGCAAGATGCGGAACATCACGCCGACCGCCAGTTCCACCGACTGGCGCGTCGCCAGCCGCGGGGTCGGCAGCAGCTCTTCGCGAATGACGACGGCTTGCCCTGCGTCATCGATGTGCGTGATCAGCGCCGTGTTCAACAGCTTCAGGTAGCGGCATAGCGTATCGAGCGCCTGTCGCGGAGTGGGCTCTTCCTTGAGCACCAGGCTGATCGGCCCCAGGTTGGAGAACTTGCGCCCGGCCGCCAGCCGCAGCGCGAAGTCTTCTGCGCCGGTGGCCTGGGCGGTGACTTCGAGCAGTTCGCGCACGGCGCGGCTGGGAATGAGCGTCTCCGGGTTTTCGAGAAGCCGCGCCGACAGCCCCACCCCGCGCAGGAATGCATAGGGATCCCGCCCCATCGACTTCACCAGTTCGACGTAGCCGTTCAGGCTGGCGCTTCGAATGAGTCGGTCGACATGCTGCATGGCGCTGCCCCCGTTGCACCGGCATCGATCAGGGAATCACGCTTCCTGGTCGATCAGGCCCAGGATGCGGGCCCGCATCACCACCTGTCTGCGCGTGCCGGCATCCAGCTTGACGAACAGGTTCTTCACGTGCCACTTGATCGTCGTTTCACTAACCTGCATCGCGCGCCCGATCTCCTTGTTCGACAGGTTGCGCGCCAGCAGCGTCAGCACCTCACGCTCCTTCGGAGTCAGGGCGGCGCCGTGGAGTTCATGCGTGGTCCGCGACGCGGCGACGGCGACTGGAGGTACCGACGGAGAGGTCGTGACCTCGTGCTGCGCCTCCTCCGCATCGAGCATCCCGACCCACAAACCCAGATCGGGGTGGACGTCGGTGAAGACGCGGCGCAGCCCATAGGTGCGAGCCAGGTCGATCGCCTCCCGGATCAGCGACTGCGAAGGCCGTCCGCAGCGTTCCGAGGCAAGGGCTCGCAGCCCGAGCACCTCGATGTGCAGCCGACCCTGCTGCAGCCGGGCCGCCCGTTCGCCGGCTCGCTCCAGCGGCGCCAGCGCGCCTTCCCAGTCCCGCGCGGCGATGGCCGCATAGCACCGCGCCAGTTCGCGCTGCAGTTGCACGCTGCGCTGCCACAGCGGTCCACGGGGCAACGCCGGATCGAGCAGCAGCGCATCGATCCGCTCGCACAGTTCGCGGCAGGTCTGCGCCCGGTACCGTCGCGCGTGCATGCGCACCTGGTCGGTCAGGCTGGCAATGCGCAGCCGCGGCAGATTCCGCGCTGCCCCGGCCGCGTCCAGCGCACCCAGCAGTTCGAGTGCCCTGTGCTCGGCTCCCTCGGCCACCGCCATGCGCGCCATGGTTCGGTAAGCCAGCAACAGCGCTTCCGGAAAGGCGCTTCGCTCGAGCACGTCGAGCCTGTCGGCGAGTAGCGCCGCCGCCTCGTCAGGTCGGTCGCGCTCCCAAGTAGCCGCCGCCAGCAACGCGGCCAGCATGCAGGCGAACCGGCTGCGACGCCCCCCCGCCGCTTCGGCGCCGGCCAGCGCGGGCCGCAGGATCCGGTCGGCCAACTGCACCTGCCCTTCCCAGACGTAGCTCAGGCCGACCAGCAGATCGCCCCAGCGCGCGATGTGCCCGCTGTCGCCTCGGCGCTCGTCGCGGGGCGCCTGCAGCTGACGCTGGCGAGCGAGGGCGGGCTCCCCTTCGAGCAACGCCCGGTACGCGCTGCGATTGGCGTGGATCTGCAAAAGCAAGGGATCCGAGAGCGGTGGCGACTCGGCCCACGGCGCGTACAGTTCGACGAACCGATCGGGGTCGTCGGCAAACACGGCGGCGCCGCTGAGAATCAACGCACATTCACAGCGCAGCGTCTGGTCGACCGGGGAATGCGCCAGAATGCCCGCGACGAGTCGTCCGGCCTCCTCGTGCCGCTCGCTGGTTGCGAGCGTCCAGGCCGCCACAAGCAGCAGCCGGGGTCGGTTGTCGAGTTCATCTGCCGGCAGCATGCCGATCCAGTCAAGCACGGCCCCCTGCCTGCCATGCATCATCAGCGATTCGTACAGGCTGCGTTCGGCCAGATCGTAGGCCTGCTCCCGGTCACCTGCTGCCAATGCATGACGCGCCGCCTGTTCCAGCCAGCCATGATCGGCCAGCCACTTGGCCGCGCCTGCGTGGGCACCGGCTTGCCGCTGCGCGTCGAGTTCCGTGAAGCGCTGGCGCAGCGCGTCGCGCGCCAGCGCATGCATGCGCAGCCACTCACCGCGTTCCGCCGCCACGATGATCGGCGTATCGCGGCTCAGCCGGGCCAGCCGCTCCGCCGCATCCGGATACCCGGTGACGGCGCGGCACAGGTCCGGATGCAGATGGTCGAGGATCGAGCTGCAGACAAGGAACTCCCGGTCGGAAGGCTCCAGGTTCGACAGCAGCAGCCTAAAGATCTGGCCATGCAGCGCATCCCCGAGCGCCGCGATGCCGGCCACATCGGTTCTCGCGTCGGTGCCATGCGCGACGATGGTGAGCGCCAGCTGCAGCCCCAGTGGCCACCCTTCCGTCAGCTCGTACAGACGGGCTGCCGTATCGCGATCCATGCGCGACCCGAAACGGCTCTGAACGAGCTGCAGCGTTTCCTCCAAATTGAATCTCAGCAGATCCTGGCCAATTTCCGCGCACAGGCCGTAGGCGACCAGATCGTCGATCCCCAGGCGGCAGTCGGGACGCATCCCCAGCAAGGTACGCAGATTGGCCGGCGCGTTGCGCAGCAGATAGGCCACGGCCTCGCGTGCTGCTCCCGGGAGGCGATCGACCTCGTCGATGATCAGAACGACGTTCAGCGCGGCATGCGCGAGCTCGGCCAGAAACGCCGTCATGCCGTCCAGTCCCTCCGGCATGTCCGCCTCCAGCAGACTCTGGCCAAAGGTCGGCTGCACCGCTGCCGCACGTACCGCCAGCGTCAGGCATTGCACCAGGCGACGCGGCTCGTCGTTCCCATCAGCGGACACCCAGCCGACGACCGCGCCGGCCGCCAGGTAGTCGCGACGCCATTGCGCCAGCAGCGAGGTCTTGCCGAAACCCGGCGGCGCCTGCACCACGAACGCCGCGCCATCGCGCCATGCGTCGGCTCCCGGCAGCAGGCGCGCACGCGGCAACAGGCCACGCGGCATGCGCGGCGGAGTCACCTTCAGCAGCAGGTCGGGCGGACTGCCGGCCGTGCCGGCTATCGGTGGGGTGGCCAAGAGCGCGTCGATCAGGGGTTGACGCCGATTCTGCTTGAAGATCCGGGTCGCGATCTACGGCAGTACCGAGGCCGATCTGGTCCCGTGCCTGCCGTCAGCCCGGGAAGGCCCGCGCCAGCAACCGGTCGACATCGATGCCGTGGGTATCGATCGCGCCGGCGACGCGGCCGGCATCCGATGCCGCGAGCCGGGTCGCGATGAATGCATCGGCCGTTGCGGCCGGTGCGTGGCGGCGCAGCAGGCAGGCCTGCGCGACCAGCACCAGACGCTGCACCAGCACGCGTCCAAACGCTTCGAGCCGATCCGGCGGCGTTGCGAGCAACGCCCGCAAGCCTTGCAGCGCCGTCGCCAGCGCCTTGTCGCCGGCGGCCGCATCGCCGAGTTCGTCGAGCAGCGCATGCGCGGCATCGGGCTCGCGCGCGATCGCGCGCAGCACGTCCAGGCACATCACGTTGCCCGAGCCTTCCCAGATCGAGTTCACCGGCGCTTCGCGGAACAGCCGCGCCATCACGCCGGTCTCGACATAGCCGTTGCCGCCCTGCACTTCCATGGCCTCGCCGGTCAATTCGACGCCGCGCTTGCAGACCCAGAATTTCGCTGCCGGCGTCATCACCCGCTTCCATGCGCGCGCGACGGGATCGTCGCCCTGCTCGTAGGCCTGGGCGAGCCGCATCGCCAGCACCAACGCGGCCTCGCTCTCGAGCGCCAGATCGGCGAGCACCGAGCGCATCAGCGGCTGCTCGACCAGCAGCCGGCCGAACGCCTTGCGCGATCTCGCGTAGTGCAGCGCCTGCACCAGCGCCTGGCGCAGGATCGCCGCGCTGCCGAGCACGCAGTTGAGACGGGTGTAGGTCGCCATCTCGATGATGGTCGGAATGCCGCGCCCCTCCTCGCCGATCAGCACGCCCCAGGCGTCGTCGAACTCGACCTCGCTGCTCGCGTTGCTGCGGTTGCCGACCTTGTCCTTCAGCCGCTGCACGTGGACCCTGTTGCGGGTTCCGTCGGGCCGCCAGCGCGGCACGAAGAAGCAAGCGAGATCGGACGAACGCGGCCCGCCCTCGCCGGTTCGCGCCACCACCAGATGCGCGTCGCACTGCGGCGCCGAATAGAACCATTTGTGGCCGCGCAGCAGGTACTCACCGCCGCGCCCGCCGCCGCCGATTGCCGTTGCCACCGTGGTGTTCGCGCGCACGTCCGATCCGCCCTGCTTCTCGGTCATGCCCATGCCGAGCCAGATCGAGCGCTTGTCGGCCAACGGCAAGTCGCGCGCATCGTATTCGTCGCTGTAGAACTTGGCCTCGAGCTGCGCCCACAGCCGCGGTTCCTTCTGCAGCAGCGGGATGCTGGCCGTGGTCATCGTCGCCGGGCACAGCGTGCCGGCCTCGACCTGGCCGTGCAGGTAGAAGCCCGCCGCCCAGGCGACCCAGCGGCCGGCGCGCGATTCGCGCTGCGGCAGCGACACCAGCCCTTGGCTCCGGTACAGCGCGAGCATCGCGTGCCAACTCGGGTGGAATTCGATCGCATCGATGCGCCGCCCGCGCGCGTCGAAGCCGTGCAGTTCGGGCGCATGCCGGTTCGCCTCGTCGGCGAGCCGCCAAGTCTCGGCAGCACCCAGCCGCTCGGCGTAGCCGTGCAGTTGCGGCCGCGCCCAGTCGGCGCTGCGCTGCAGCGCCTCGGCCAGCGCGGCATCGGTGTCCAGCAGGTTGAAATCGGTCAGGTCGTCGACCTGGTTGAAAACCTCGTGGGTAAGCTCGGCCATCGCGTCACTCCTCGATCGGATTCCGCTCAAGTGTAGGAACTTCGCCGCGACCGCGCGCGCCACGGGCCTTGCGCCAGGTCAATCGCATACGACAGCCGCGGCGGCAGGCACAATGACGGCTGCCCGAACAACAACACCCGCGCACCGAGCACGGCAATGGCGCCGCGAATCCTCTGCAACCCAGACTGCCCCAGCGACGAGCCGGCTGCGAACCGGCGTCAGCGATGACCCCGCAAGCAGAGCAGCTGTGGCGCGCACCGCGCTGGGCACTGCCCATGCTGCTGGCCGTGCTCGGCATGGTCGGGCCGTTCTCGATCGACACCTATATTCCAGCGTTTTCCGGAATATCGCAGTCGCTCGGCGCCAGCCCGGTCGAGATGCAGCAGACGCTGTCGGCGTACCTGTTCGGCTTCGCGTTCATGAACCTGTTCCACGGTGCGCTGGCCGACAGCTTCGGACGCCGGCCGGTGGTGCTGTGGGGGCTGGCGCTGTTCACGCTCACGTCGGCCGGCTGCGCGCTGTCGCAGAGCGTCGGGCAACTGGTGCTGTTCCGCGCGCTGCAGGGACTCTCGACCGGCGCCGGCATCGTGGTGTCACGCGCGGTGATCCGCGACATGTTCCCGCCGGCGCAAGCGCAGCAGGTGATGAGCCAGGTGACGATCTACTTCGGTGTCGCGCCGGCGATCGCGCCGATCATCGGCGGCTGGCTGTTCGTGCACCTGGGCTGGCACAGCATCTTCTGGTTCCTGACCGCGATCGGCGCCACGCTCTGGTTCGCGAACCATCGGCTGCTGCCCGAGACGCTGCATACGAGCCTGCGCCAGCCGTTCCACGCAATGCATCTGCTGCGCGGCTACTGGCAGCTGTGCTCGGACCCGCGCTTCCTGCTGCTGGCGTTCGCCAGCGGCGTGCCGTTCAACGGCATGTTCCTGTACGTGCTGGCGGCGCCGGTGTTCCTCGGCGTGCATCTGCAGCTCGCGCCGACTCAGTTCTTCTGGTTCTTCGTGCTGAACATCGGCGGCATCATGGGCGGCGCCTGGGCCAGCGGGCGGCTCGCCGGCAGGATCGCGCCCAAGCACCAGATCCGTCATGGCTTCGTGATCATGCTGGTGATCGGCGTCGCCAACCTGATCGCCAACATGCTTTTCGTCGCCAGCGCATCGTGGGCGATCATCCCGATCGCGGTGTTCTCGTTCGGCTGGGCGCTGATGGTGCCGGTGGTCACGCTGCTGGTGCTGGACCTGAACCCCGAGCGGCGCGGGCTCGCTTCGTCGCTGCAGGCGGTGATCGGCTCGGCAGCGAACGGCGTCGTCGCCGGCGTCGTCGCGCCGCTGGTGATGCACTCCACCGTGGAAATGGCCACCGCGTCACTGGTGATGATGTTGGTCGGGCTGGTGGCCTGGGTCTATCTGCACCATCGCTGGCCGGAGATCGGCAGGACCGCGGCGCAGGCCTGAAGCAAGCAGCGCGACCCATGACCAATGAAACAGTTTCGAGAGGCCGCAGAGCAGGCCGTTCGCGGGCACCCGCGGATCTGGCTGTGCCAGGCCGCTGGGTGCGCCCCCTTGAGGGGGTTGGCGGAGCGACACGCAGTGCGCGAAGACTGGGGGTATTCCACTTCAGGCCCGCCCTGCAACACGGTAGACCAGCAGGCCCACCCATTCGTGCAGCGCGAGCTGCCAGCGCGCCGGGCTCTTCGCGAGCGAATACTCGGTCCACGGCGTGGCGAGGCCGGTGCGATAGTCGACAGGGTACGGCGTCACGTTCCAGCCGGCGGCGCGAAACAGCGCGAGCGAGCGCGGCATATGCCAGGCCGAGGTGACGAGAAGCCAACGTTTTTCCTTGTCCACCCCGGGCAGCTTGGCGGTCAGCACCGCGTTCTCGTAGGTCGTGCGTGCGCGCGACTCGAACTTCATGCGCCCGGGCGCGACGCCCATGCCCTCGAAGAATTCGCGCGCCTGCACCGCCTCGGGTTCGCCGGTCTTGTGCAGCTCGCCTTCACCGCCAGTGAAGACCAAGCGCAGGCTTGGATGGCGGCGCAGCAGCGCCACCGCCATCGTCATGCGCTCGGCCTCTGCATTGAGCGCAACTTGCCCGTTGCCGGCCCGCACCCAGGCCGGCTCCAGCGCGCCACCGAACACCACCACACCGGCATAGTGCTGCCATTCGGGAGCCGCGGGATCGGCGGTCCAGGCCGGCGCCGGATCGCGAGTCTCGAGCGCGCGCAGCAGCGCATCGGGCAACGGCTGCCAACCGATCAGCAACAGCAGTGCCAGCGCCGACCAGCCGAACGCCAACCCCAGGCGCCGACGCTTGTGCAACAGCAGCAGCGCCAATGCGAACAGCGCCGCAACCCAACCGAGGGGCTGCAGCGCGAAAGCGAGGATTTTCGATGCGAAGAACAACCGGTCGATTTATCTGCCGTCTTGACGGCGCCATCCGACGAGACGGATCCATATCAGGTGCGCCGGAATAGGCGATTCCAACGGCAGTTCCATCGGCTCAATCGATAATCGCTCGACCAAGCCGATGACAGCGAATTGGAATCTTCCGCCGGCCCGGCACACGATTCAACTCGCGCACCGAATCCAGAATCGCAGAGTAACTCGCCGGAGACGACGCAAGCCGTCAGATCGCGAATCGGCTGCGATCCTGACCCTGAATCCATTTCGGCGGCTTGCCGCGGCCGCTCCAGGTCGCACCAGTAGCCGGATTGCGATATTTGGCCGCCACCGTCGCATGCGGTTTGGCGCGGCGCCCCCGGCCGCTCGGAAAGACGTCTTGCGCGGTCAATCCGAACTCGGCAACCAGCGACTTCACCTGCGCCAATCCATCGCTGATTTCGCGCTGGCGCGCGTCCTTGATTTGCTGATCCAGGGCTTCGCGTTGTTTCAACAGGTCTTTGTAAGTTGCCATCTTGGTCAATTGAAATGGTTAATGGATTAACGAGCCGGCAGATAATATACGAGATATTTTCGGATGAAAAGTGGCGATCGCACTTTTTTACCGCTTTCACCGCTATTGCACGCACCGGGAACCGGTCGATTCCATGCGCCTTAATGCGACTGCACCGCCGGTTCCGGCACTTCGATTTCCGTCGCCAGCACCTTGTCGATGCGCCGGCCATCGAGATCGAGCACCTCGAACGTCCAGCCGGCACACTCGATGCGCTCGCCGACCGGCGGCAGCCGACCCGAAACATAGAGCAGCAGCCCGGCCACGGTGTTGTAGCGCCCGCGGTCTTCTTCCGGCAGGTCGCGGATGTCGAGCCGGGTCTTGAGTTCGCTCACCGGCATCAGGCCGTCGAGCAGCCAGGAGCCGTCCTCGCGCAGCACCGCCCAGGCTTCCGCCTGCGTGCCCGGCTGCAGCTCGCCGGTAATCGCCTCCAGCAGGTCGCGCGGCGTCATCAGCCCCTGGACCACGCCGTACTCGTCGACCACCAGCACCATGCGGCCCGACTTCGCGCGGAACTGCTCCAGCAGTTCCATGCCGCTCAGCGTCTCGGGCAGGAACGCCGCAGGCTGCGCCTGCGGCTCGATCGTGCCCGGGGCGTCGGGGCCGAGCTGCAGCAGGCGTCCGACGCTGATGATGCCGACCACGTCGTCGAGCGAACCGCGGCACACCGGGTACCAGGAATGCGCCTCCCTGCCGCCGGCCGTGCCGACCCGCTGCAGGCACTGCGCCACCGTTGCGTCGGCGTCGAGCCATTCGACGTCCGCGCGCGGCACCATCAGCGAGATCAGCGGCCGATCGTCGAGGTGGAACAGGTTCTGCACCATCTGGTGCTCCTGCGCCTCGATCACGCCGGCGTCGCGGCCCTCCTCGAGGCTCGCGGTGATTTCCTCCTCGGTCACCGCGCGCGCCGCGGCGATGTCGACGCGGATCAATTTGAGCACGCCATGGGTGCTGACCGACAGCAGCCGCACGAACGGGCTCCCGGCAGCGGCCAGCCACGTCATCGGCCGGGAGATACGGCGCGCGACCCGTTCCGGATAGAGTTGCCCGATGCGCTTGGGCACCAGTTCGCCGAACACGATGTTGACGTAGGTGATGCCCGCGACAACCAGCGCGGTCGCGCTGATGTCGGCGACCCGCCCGGGCACGCCCATCCACTGCAGCCAGCCGGACACGTTGCCGCTGAACGCGGCCTCGCCGATGATGCCGCTCAACATGCTGATCGAAGTGATGCCGACCTGGACCGACGACAGGAACTGGGTCGGCCGCGCGAGCAGCGCGATCGCGGCCACGGCCCCCTTGTCGCCCCCTTCGACCATCACGCCGAGCCGTGCCTTGCGGCTCGACGCCAGCGCCATCTCGGACATTGCAAACACGGCGTTGAGCAGGGTCAACAGCGCGATCAGCAGAAGCTCCATGGATGCGAGAGAGAATGTCGAGACGATGGCACTTTACTTCAAAGGTGCTGCGGCTAGAGGTAATGCCGAAGCACCGGAAGACCACGCTTGCGAAAGCAAGCAATGTCCGTACGGCCCTGAGCGTCCCAGACCCGCCGGTACACCGTGGAGGGAGAGACCGAAAAAATATCCGCCAGAAGCGGGATGCTAAAAAGACCCATCGCATGCAGCCGCACCAGCTCGGCCGCATCGCTATCGCTTAGAACCTTGGGCTGTCCGCCCCAACGGACCCCGCGCCTGTAGGCCGCCACTTGACCCGCAATCGCACGTTCCCGAATCAGCGCACGCTCGAATTGAGCAACAGCGCCGAGAATCTGCAAAACAAACTCCCCTAGCGCCGAACTTGTGTCAATCGGCTCCGTGAGAGAGCGGAACGAAGCACCGAGACGTTCAAGCCCTTCGAGCAGCTGGAGCAAGTCACGCAAGCTGCGGGCAAGACGATCGAGCTTCCAGACCACAAGCACGTCACCGGCAGCAAGCGCACGGAGACCGTACCGAGGCCGAGCGCGACCAGGACGCGACCGACGATCCCGACACACGCATCCGCAAGCTTCGAGACGACGAAGTAACTTAGAGCGGACCAGATGGCCCCTATCGCAATTCCCATGAATTACCTCCTAGCACCAAAAACGATCAGACCGAAGAGAGCGAAGCCGAACGCAACGACGATCGCATGAATGACTTGAATCTTTCCGCAGAGCACTGTTGCGAGCGGGAACGCGAGGGACCACGTCCCGATCTGCACAGTGGTGTCGGAGAGAGAGCAAGACTCAGCCGGCGCAGAAGGAAGAACCGACGCAAGGGAGAAGCTGGTATCGCCGGCAGTGGTCGCCAACTGGCCCTTTTGAGCAGTCAAAGCATCGACATTCGACTGAGTAGCTGAATCGACACCGGTCAAAGTCTGCTCATTGCACTGCTGCTGAAACACCGACGCCGCGATTGAACACTGGATCGCATCGCCATTGCACACGGGAGGCTGATTGCAGTTCGCCTGGAACGAACTGCCGGCACAGACAGGAGCGCCAGGGTTTTGAGCGCAATACTGAGACTGTGGCGCCGTGACCGTGCTGATACCGGTCGTGGTGGTGCCGTCCGAACTGTTCTTTGTCGTGGTCGTGGTGGTCGTGCACGTACCGTTCTGGCACGTGGTGCTGTCGCTCGATGACGACGTGCCGGGCGTGGTGCCGCTCGGACTGGACGCGGTAGAGGACGGACCTTGCGCGGTCGTGTTTACACCCGTGCTTGACGAGCTGGTACACGGAACGTTGACGGCTACACCGTTCACGGTGCCGGGACACATGCCGGGAGGAGGAGGCGTCAAGTTCGGCTGAGTGATCTGGTCCGCACTGCTCGAAGCCGGGGCGCTGGACGCGGTACAAGGCTTGTCAACGACGGTGCCGTTGTACGGACCGGAGGAACACTTGCCATCGGCACCGCAGTAGCTTGTGACGATCGAAGTCGACTGCACGTTGACCGTACAGCCGGCATTGCAGAGCGTAGAAGGGACCGTAGTACCGAGACTCGCTATAGGAATCTCGAAACCAGTCAGAGTCTGACCAGCGAGAGAGGTACAACCGTCATTCTGGACGCAGCTCGCACCGTCAGAACCGACGTGATAGCCCGAATTGCAGGTGCAGCTGCTGGTACCAGTACTGTTCACAGGACACGAAGCAGCCGAAGAAATCTGACCAGACCAATACTGCGCACCTGACGAAAAGTTGATGCGACAAACAGAAATCTGAACAACATCAGTCATCGACCAGCCGTAGGCAGTAACAACATCCTCAATCAAACGCACCCCCGAACTCACTTGGCACCCCCAGGAGCCTTCATGTAGGGCACAAGGCCGGTCAGCACGGCCTCGATGCGGCGATCACGCAGGGAAGCGCGAAGGGCGAAAGAGCCGGTGTAGGTGCCGCGCTCAACCTTGCCACGAAGGTCTTTCGGGAGAGAAAGGACGCCGACTTGATCGGGCTCGCCCTTGTCGTTCAGCAGGATGCACTCGGCATCTTGCAGTTCCCACGGACGACCATCCTTAACGCCGGAACGCAGATCGTTCAGCTTGATCACTTGGATAATTGCTTGCATGGTGCGGGCCTCCTCGCCCGGACACGGAGACGTTCCTGAACCCCAGGAACAAGGGACGAGAAATGAAGAAATCGATGCTGATCGCAGCTGCTATGGGGCTGGCCCTCGGGAGCGCGCATGCGGGCGGCCTGCCGGTCTACAAGTGCAAATACCAGGGGCACACGGAGTACACGCAAGAGCCTTGCTTGAGCGGAACAGTGGTCGATACGACGCCGACGCGCGGAATCGACAAATCCACTGGCACGATCCGCAAGGGTGCCGACGTACAGCGACAGGAGTTTCAGGAGGGGTTCGCGAACATGGTCAAGCCGGCAACGGGGATGACGCCCGAGCAACTGGAGCAATACGGGCGACGGATAAAGCTGGCGCCGAAGGACAGAGAAGAATGCAGCCGGCTCGACCAGCAGATGCCGGAGGCAGAGAGCCAGGACCAAGGCACAACGCCAGCCGGGAAGGCACAAGCCGACG
>JAFECV010000090.1 GCA_018241985.1 Pseudomonadota bacterium
AGGATCGCCGCGAGGTCCTTCGGCTTCTCCAGCACCGGGCCGCTGGTCTGGCGCAGGTTCACGCCGAGCTCGTGCGCGATGATGTGGCTGAGCGTGGTCTTGCCCAGCCCAGGCGGCCCGAACAGCAGCACATGGTCCAGCGCCTCGCCGCGCTTCTTCGCCGCGCCGATGAAGATCTCGAGCTGCTCGCGCACCTTGGCCTGGCCGACGTACTCATCGAGCAGCTTCGGGCGCAGCGCGCGCTCCAGCGCCTCTTCGGCCGGCGAGCCGGCGGCGGCGGACACCATGCGCGGCGCGCCGCGGTCCGGTTCGTCGTCGAACGGGCCTGCGAATTGGTCGGTCTGTATCGTCATCGCTATTTCGCCAAGGCTTTGAGCGCCAACTTGATGCCTTCGCTCACGCCCACGTCCTGCGGCAGTGCGCGGCTTGCGGTGGCGGCTTCCTTCTCGCTGTAGCCGAGCGCGAGCAGCGCCTGCGTGATGTCGCCGTGCGCATCGCCGACGGCGCCCGCGGCCGTGCCCAGGTCGGCCCCGAGCTTGCCCTTCAATTCGAGCAGCAGCCGCTCGGCGGTCTTCTTGCCGATGCCCGGCACCTTGACGAGGCGCCCGGCCTGCTGCGCGGTCACCGCCTGCGCGAGCTCGGCGACGCTCATGCCCGAGAGCACCGCGAGCGCGGTGCGCGGCCCGACGCCGGAAATCCTGATGAGCTGGCGGAACGCCGCGCGTTCGGCCTCCGTGCCGAAGCCGTACAGCACCTGCGCATCCTCACGCACGACGAAATGCGTCAGCAGTGTGAGCCGCTCGCCGACGGCCGGCAGGTTGAAGAAGGTGCTCATCGGCACGTTCACCTCGTAGCCGACGCCGTGGCAGTCGAGCAGCAGCTCGGGCGGATTCTTGTCGCTGAGCGTTCCGGTGAGCCTGCCTATCATCGAGCGCCTGCCTCGCTGTCTGTCCGGGTGTCTGCCTGGGTGCCTATCATTGCTGTCCTTGCCGACCGGAATTATCAGCTTGATTCTCAGACACGCCTTCACGCCGCCGAACAACACGCGCCTCGCCCATCTGTGCGGGGCTATGGACGAGCACCTGCGCACGATCGAGCAGGCGCTGCAGGTGAAGATCACGCGGCGCAGCGAGCAGTTCCGGGTCGAAGGCGCGAAGGCGCACGCCGAGCGGGCGCTGGAGACGCTGCAGGCGCTGTACGAGATGGCCGCGCGCGCGATACCGACCGAACGGCTGCAGCTGATGCTGGCCGGCGACGGCGGGCTGGCCGAGGACGAGGAGGGCGCGCTGGTGCTGCACACGCGCCGCGCCGACCTGCGCGCGCGCACGCCGAACCAGTCGGTGTATCTCGACAACATGGCGAGCCACGACATCACCTTCGGCATCGGACCGGCCGGCACCGGCAAGACCTACCTCGCGGTCGCGATGGCGGTCGACGCGCTCGAGAGGAGCGCGGTGCAGCGCATCGTGCTCACGCGCCCGGCGGTCGAGGCGGGCGAGCGGCTCGGCTTTCTGCCGGGCGATCTGAACCAGAAGATCGACCCGTACCTGCGCCCGCTGTACGACGCGCTGTACGACCTGATGGGGTTCGACCGGGTCACGAAGGCGTTCGAGCGCAACGCGCTCGAGATCGCGCCGCTCGCGTTCATGCGCGGGCGCACGCTGAACAACGCGTTCGTGATCCTCGACGAGGCGCAGAACACGACGATCGAGCAGATGAAGATGTTCCTCACGCGCATCGGCTTCGGCAGCCGCGCGGTCGTGACCGGCGACGTGAGCCAGATCGACCTGCCGAAGAACCAGCCGAGCGGCCTGGTCGACGCCGAGCGGGTGCTGCGGCGCGTGGCCGGCATCGCGTTCACGCGGCTCACCAGCGCCGACGTGGTGCGCCATCCGCTGGTCGCGCGCATCGTCGACGCCTACGCGGCGCAGCGCAAGACCGCTCGATCGGCGGATGCTTCCAAATAGATAGCACACTGCGTAGATTCCACCTGCGCTTGCGACATAAATGATTAAGAATTCCCCGGCGCGGACCACGGTGTCGCTGCAGTTCGGCCGCTTTGCCGGGAGTAGCGAGCACCGCGCGGTGCTGACGCGCGCGCGCGCCCTGCGCTGGGTGCGTCACGCGCTGGATTGCCCGGGCGAGATCGCGGTGCGCATCGTCGGCGAAACGGAAGGCCGTGCGCTGAACCGCGAATACCGCGGCAAGGACTACGCGACCAACGTGCTGACCTTCGACTATGAGCGCGAGCCGAGCGTCGTCGCCGACCTTGTGCTGTGCGCCCCTGTGGTCGCGCGCGAGGCCCGCGCGCAGCGCAAGACGCTCGAAGCCCACTACGCGCACCTGCTGGTGCACGGCACGCTGCACGCGCAGGGCTGGGACCACGAGCGCAGCGAGCGCGACGCACTCGCGATGGAAGCGCTGGAGATCCTGCTGCTCGGGGCGCTGGGGTTCGCGAATCCGTATTGAATGCACACGGTCTGATGGCGACCGCGGCCGGCTGCTCACTTTCCGGGATGCGCCCCGACTTGCGTCCGCAAGGCCTATGGCATAGTATGCCAATGAACCACACTGGAGATCAACATGCCGACCCGCAACGTGGTGCTGACCGACCCGCAGGCGCGGTTCGTCGAGCAACTGGTGGCTTCCGGCCGCTACCAGAACGCCAGCGAGGTGCTGCGCGAAGGCTTGCGCATGGTGCAGCGGCGTGAGCAGGCCGTCGCCGCGCGCCGCGAGGCCTTGCGCGATGCAGTGGCGGTAGGCGTCGCCGATATCGAGGCCGGCCGCTACGAGACCTTCGACGATCCCGCCAGCCTGGATGCGTTCCTGATGGCGCTGGACGAGCCGGCCTGACGTGGCGGCATGGGCGCTCCGCGTCGCGCTGAGTGCGCAGCGGGACGTGGCGGCGATCCGGGCATGGACGCGCCGCCAGTTCGGCGCTCGCCAGGCGCAGGCTTACGCCCGGACACTGTCGCTGGCAATCCAGGCGCTGAGCGAGGGGCCCGACGTCGCCGGTGCCGGAACACGCGACGACCTCGCACCGGGCGTGCGGGTACTGCATGTGGCGCGCCGGGGGCGGCACGGGCGCCACTTCGTTGTTTTCCGGGTGAGCGGCGAGCGGTGCATCGACGTGCTGCGCATGCTGCACGACAGCATGGACTTGGCGCGTCACCTGGAGCCGTGATCCCGCGCAGCCGATTCGCCGACGACGACACGCCGGCGGCTACCGCTCACGTCGCGCTCGGCCCGATCCGCAGCGGAATCGTCACCGGCCCGTCGTTCACCAGATGCACCTGCATCTCGGCGCCGAATTCTCCGGTCGCGACCTCGGGATGCGCGGCGCGCGCCCGCGCGACGAAATGCTCGTACAGCCGGCGCCCAAGCTCGGGCGGCGCGGCGGCGTCGAAGCCGGGCCGATTGCCGTGCGCGGTGTCGGCGGCGAGCGTGAACTGGCTCACCAGCAGCAGGCCGCCCTGCACGTCCTGCACGCTGCGGTTCATCTTGCCGGCGTCGTCGGCGAAGATGCGCAGCTTCAGTATTTTCGCGAGCAGCCGCTCGGCTTCGCTCGCGCCGTCGCCGCGCTCGGCGCAAACCAGCACCAGCAGGCCGGCGCCGATCGCGCCGATGGTTCGGCCGGCGACTTCGACATGCGCGCGGCGCACGCGCTGGATCAGGGCGATCACGGCTGGCTGGTTACAGCAGGTCGCGCTCGTCGCCGAAATGCGCTTCGACGTCGCTGGGCAGCAACTGGATCGTCGCGCGCAGGCCCGGCACCGCGCTCATCAGCGCCTGCTCGACGCTGGCGCGCAGCGCGGCGGCGCGGCCCAGCGTCCACTCGGCCGGCATGTGCATGTGCAGGTCGACGAAGCGGCGGTGGCCGGAGCGCCGCGTCGCGACATGGTCGAAGCGGATCACGTCGACGTTGCCGCGCCGGTACGCGAACTCGGCCAGCGTCTTCTCGATCTGCGCCTGCACCTCGGGCTCGAGCGCCTCGTCCATCAGGCCCTGCGACGAGCGCCACATCAGCCGGCCGCCTTCCCACAGGATGTTGATCGCGACCGCGATCGCGACCAGCGGGTCGAGCCAGAGCCAGCCGGTGAGCGCGACCAGCGCGACGCCGACCACGACGCCGACCGAGGTCCAGACGTCGGTGCGCAGATGGCGCGCGTCGGCCTCGAGCGCCATCGAGCGGTGCGCCTCTGCCGAGCGGAACAGCGCCCAGGCGACCGCGCCGTTCACCGCCGAGCTTGCGATAGACAGCGCCAGGCCCCAGCCGATCTGCTCCAGCGGCTGCGGGGCGATCAGCCGCTGCACCGCGGCCCAGACGATGCCGGCGGCGGCGGCGAAGATCAGCATGCCCTCGAAGCCGGACGAGAAATACTCGGCCTTCGAGTGGCCGAACGGATGGTCGGCGTCGGCCGGGCGCATCGCGATCGTCACCATCGCCAGCGCGAACGCCGCGCCGGCCAGGTTCACGAACGACTCCATCGCGTCCGACAGCAGGCCGACCGAACTGGTGACGTACCAGGCCGCCGTCTTCATCACGATGGTGACGACCGCGGCGACCGCCGACAGCCGCAGCATCTGCTGCGGCGTCGGCAGGTCGGTCATGGCGCGCGAGGGCATGGCCGATTGTGACCCATGGACCAGGGCCGAACGGCACTGACGGCCGCGGGATCAGCCCAGCGTCACCCGCGCGAACTTGCGCTTGCCGACCTGCAGCACGTAGGTGCCGGCGCCGAGCTTGAGCCCCTTGTCGCTGACCACGGCGGAGTCGACGCGCACGCCGCCACCGTCGATCAGCCGGTTGCCTTCGCCGCTGGACGCGGCCAGCCCGGCCATCTTCAGCAGCGCCGCGATGCCCAGCGCCGCACCGCCTTCGCCCAATTTCAGCGTCAGCGCCGGAATCTCGTCTGGCACGCCGCCGCGCGCGCGCAGCGCGAAGTCCTGCTCGGCCGTGTCGGCGGCCGCGGCGTCGTGAAAGCGCGCGGTGATCTCGCGCGCCAGCAGCAGCTTCGCGTCCTTCGGGTTGCGCCCGGCCTCGACCTCGGCGCGCAGCGTGGCGATCTCGGCTTCGCTCTTGAAGCTCAGCAGCGTGTACCAGCGCCACATCAGCGTGTCCGAGATGCTCAGCACCTTCGCGAACATCGTGTTCGCGTCCTCCGAGATGCCGATGTAGTTGTTCTTCGACTTCGACATCTTCTCGACGCCGTCCAGCCCTTCGAGCAGCGGCATCGTCAGGATGCACTGCGGCTCCTGCCCGTATTCCTGCTGCAGATGGCGCCCGACCAGCAGGTTGAACTTCTGGTCGGTGCCGCCGAGCTCCAGGTCGGCCTTCAGCGCAACGCTGTCGTAGCCCTGCATCAGCGGGTACAGGAATTCGTGCACGCTGATCGAACGTCCTTCTTTGAACCGCTTGTTGAAGTCATCCCGCTCCATCATGCGCGCAACGGTGTACTTCGCCGCGAGTTCGATCATGCCGCGCGCGCCCAGCGGGTCGCTCCATTCGCTGTTGTAACGAATTTCGGTCTTCGCAGGATCGAGCACCAGGCTGGCCTGCCGATAGTAGGTCTGCGCGTTCGCCTCGATCTGCTCGCGCGTCAGTGGCGGCCGGGTGCTGTTGCGGCCGGACGGGTCGCCGATCATCGTCGTGAAGTCGCCGATCAGGAAGATCACCGTGTGGCCCAGATCCTGCAGCTGGCGCATCTTGTTCAGCACCACCGTGTGGCCGATGTGGATGTCGGGCGCGGTCGGATCCAGCCCGAGCTTGATGCGCAGCGGCACGCCCGTCGCTTGCGAGCGCGCCAGCTTCGCGACCCAGTCGGCCTGCGGGATCAGCTCGTCGCAGCCGCGCAGCGTGACCGCGAGCGCGTCGCGCACCCGATCATCGACCGGAAATTGTAAACTTTGGTTTGAATTCATAACGGATTTCTTTGACCCGAAAGGGCTGCGCCGGTATACTCGCCGGCTGTCTGTCGCGCCCGATTTTAAGTGGCGCCCCTGCTTAGAAGTCCGGACGGCTCGCAGCCGCCACCGCACCTGCTTGCGGCCAGCACGCAGGTTCATTCATCGTTGGGAATGCTGATTTGAAGAACGGTCTACTTGCCGCGGGGCATGCCTTTGCGGGCCTGGTCCACAGACATCCCCGACGTTTCAGTGTCGTGGTCGCCGCGATGCTTCTCGGCGCCGGCGGCGGCGCGTTCGCGGTCGCCTCGCTCGGGCCCGATCCGTCGGACTTGCCGGTGCGCCGGATCCTCGAGTCGGTGCAGCCGGCGGCGGCGCCCGCCGCCGAGCAGGCCGCGCAGCTGGACACGCACCACTTCACGCTGTACCGCTCCGACACCACCCACGCCGGCGACAGCGCGGCGACGCTGCTGCGCCGGCTCGGGGTCGACGACGCCGATGCGGCGGCGTTCATCCGCGGCGACGTGCAGACGCGGCGCAGCCTGCTCGGCGGCGCCGGACGCTCGGTGACCGCGCAGGCCGGCGACGACCATCGGCTGATGCGCCTGACCGCGCGCTGGATCACCGACGCGAGCGGCAATTTCCACCGGCTGGTGGTCGAGCGCACGGCGCAAGGCTTTGCGTCCCGGGTCGAGACCGCGCCGCTGATGGCCGTGTCGCAGCTCGGCAGCGCGACGATAGCCACCACGCTGGTGGCCGCCGCCGACGAGGCGAAGATTCCGGACGGCGTGCTGTCGCAGATCGTCGATATCTTCGGCGCCGACATCGATTTCCAGAACGGACTCAAGAAGGGCGACCGGTTCTCGGTGGTGTACGAAACGCTGCAGGCCGACGGCGAGCCGATCTCCGGCGGCAACGTGACGGGCCGCGTGCTCAGCGCCGAGTTCGTCAACGGCGGCAAGACCTACGACGCGGTCTGGTTCCAGGACCCGCACGCGACCGGCGCGGCCCGGCGCGGCAGCTACTACACGCTGGACGGCCACAGCCTGCACCATGCGTTCCTGAAGTCGCCGGTCAAGTTCTCGCACGTCACCAGCGGGTTCCAGATGCGCTTCGATCCGATCCTGCGCAAGTGGAAGATGCACGAGGGCATCGACTTCGCCGGTCCGTTCGGCGCGCCGGTGCGCACCGTCGCCGATGGCGTCGTCGAATTCGCCGGGCAGCAGACCGGCTACGGCAACATCATCATCATCCGCCACCAGCCCGGGCCGGATGGCAGCCATGCCACCGTGTACGCGCACCTGAGCCGGATCCTGGTGCATCCGGGCGAGCGCGTGGTGCAGGGCCAGGACATCGGCCGCATCGGCCAGACCGGCTGGGCCACCGGTCCGCACCTGCATTTCGAGTACCGGGTGAATGGCGTCTACCGCAACCCCGTGCTGCTCGCGCAGCAGAGCGACACCGCGCCGCTCGCGGCGGCCGAGCGCCCGGCGTTCGCGCAGCTTGCCGCGTCGATGCGCATGCAACTGGCCGACGCCGCGCTGGTCAAGACCGCCAGCATCCAGTAGCCAGCAGCCACGCCGCGGCGCGTTGGTGTCGGCAGCAACAAGCCCATGACTGCGCCGGAGCCGCTCTTCATCGGCCTGATGTCGGGCACCTCGCTCGACGGCGTGGATGGCGTGCTGGTCGATTTTTCACAATCAAAACCACGTGTAGCCGGCTACCGGTCTTCGCCATTTGCTACTGAATTGAGAGCAGAACTGCTCGCCCTCAACAGCGCGGGCGACGACGAACTGCATCGCGCGGCGCTGGCGGCGAACGCGCTGGCGCAGGTGTATGCCGACGTCGTCGCCGAATTGCTGACCCATGCCGGCATCGCC
>JAFECV010000091.1 GCA_018241985.1 Pseudomonadota bacterium
CCTTCGATCATGATCTTCGGGTAGACCCCGGCGACCTGGTCGTGGATGTCGGCGATCGTCAGACTCGCGCCCTTTTCGCGCTCGATCTCGATCAGCCGCTCGACGTTCGCGTTGTTCAGCACGCGCTCGGTGTTGCGCAGCGCGCGCATGATGAGGCGGGTGTCGAGCTCGGTCGCGGCCACGAGCGCGTGCTTGACGTTGTCGTGGATCGGCGCTTCGCGCGTCGCCATGAAGCGCGTACCCATGTTGATGCCGTCGGCGCCGAGCGCCAGCGCCGCGACCAACTGGCGTTCGTCGGCGATGCCGCCGGACGCGATGAACGGCACCTTGAGCGCGTCGGCCGCGCGCGGCAGCAGGATCATGTTCGGGACGTCGTCCTCGCCCGGGTGGCCGCCGCATTCGAAGCCGTCGACGCTGACCGCGTCGCAGCCGATGCGCTCGGCAGTCAGCGCATGGCGCACCGAGGTGCACTTGTGGATCACCTTGATGCCGGCGGATTTCAGCGCCGGCAGGTACTTGTCGGGGTTGCGGCCGGCGGTCTCGACGATGCGCACGCCGCCTTCGATGATCGCCGCGATGTATTCGGGGTACGGCGGCGACGTGAACGCCGGCAGAAAAGTCAGGTTCACTGCGAACGGCTTGTCGGTCATCTCGCGGCAGCGCGCGATTTCTTTCGCCAGCAGTTCGGGCGTGCGCTGCGTCAGCCCGGTGATCGTGCCGAGCCCGCCCGCGTTCGACACCGCCGCGGCGAGCTCGGCGAAGCCGACGTAGTGCATGCCGCCCTGGACGATGGGGTGCTCGATGCCGAGCAGTTCGGTGATGCGCGTTTTCATCGATGCGAGACTCCGTTGTTTGCCGCCGTTCGTTCGCCCCGCGAACGCGTCGTTCAGGGGGTGGCGCGCGCGCGCGCCGTGGGGGCCGCGCGGCGCGTCGGTCGTGCCGTGGTTTTCGCCGACGCCCGGGACGCCTTCGCGGGCGATGGCTTGGCGCGCCGTGCTGCCGCGGGTGCCCGGGGCGTCGCGCGCTTGCGCGCCGCGGGCGTCGGCTGAGCGGGCGCCGCTGCGGCGGCTGCAGGCGCGGCCTCGGCCACGCTGTCGAACCCTCGGATCTCTTCGAGCGTGGCGCGCATGTGCCCGAGCAGCTCGTGCGACTCGTCCTGCGACAGCGCGCGCCTGCAGGCGGTGATGCCGAACTCCAGCAGCCCGGCGTAGCTCTGCACCGTGATGTTCATCGCGTTGCCGTGGTACGGGATCGAGACTGGGTAGAAGTGCAGCATCTTCGCGCCGGCCAGGTACATGGTCATCGGCAGGCCCGGCACGTTCGAGATCAGCACCGACGCGAGCGGCGGCACGCGGCTCGGCAGGCTCGAGCGCGCATACAGCGACGCGAGGCCGGTCATCAGCCAGGGCGAGCCGAGCATCGGCATGTCGGCGCCGAGCACGGGTTTGAGTTCGCTGACCACTGCTTTCGCCGACTCGGACGACGCATGGATCGCCTTGAAGCGCTCGCGCGGATCGGCGATGTCGGTGGCCAGATCGACCCGGATCACCGACACCTGGTTGTTCATCTGGTTGTCGCCGGCGCTGCGCAGGCTGACCGGCACCGCGGCCAGGATCGACTTGTCCGGCAGCTCGCCGCGCGCAGACAGGAAGCGGCGCAGCGCGCCGCTGCACATCGCCATCACGATCGTGTTGACCGTGCCGCCGACGCGCCGGCCCAGCGCCTTCAGGTCATCGAGCGGCAGCGACATCGTGCTGTACGAGCGCTGGTTCGTGATCGCGACGTTGAAGATCGTCTTCGCGCTCAGGCCCAGGTTCGCGCTGCGCTGCGCCCCGGCGGCGCCCTGCGCGGCGAGCACGCGCCCGGCCGCGTCCAGCGCCTTCGCGGCGCTCGGCAGCAGCCGGCCGAGCTTCGCGTACTGCTGGACGCTGTTCGACAGCGCCGCCTGCAGCAGCTCGGCC
This sequence comes from Pseudomonadota bacterium, assembly GCA_018241985.1. GTDB lineage: Bacteria > Pseudomonadota > Gammaproteobacteria > Burkholderiales > Burkholderiaceae_C > Rhodoferax_A. The sequence continues at coordinate 1,962 of JAFECV010000091.1, forward strand.
ACGCCGAGCTGGTACTGGCCGCTGCGGCGCGAGCGGTGCGGCGGCGGCACGCTGCGGATCTCGGGCGTGGTGTCGTACAGCACCTTCGAGAGTTCGATGCCGGCCTTGCCGTCGATGCCGCTGTGGTGCGCCTTGGTGTAGTAGCCGATCTGGCCGTTCGCCAGCCCGTCGATCACGACCACCTCCCACAGCGGCCGGCTGCGGTCGAGCAGCGTCGAGTGCAGCCGCGCGACCAGCTGCTCGAGCTGCTCCATCGTCCCGGGCTTGCGCAGTGTGACGTGGCGCACGTGGTAGTCGAGGTCGATGTCGTCGTCCTCGATCCATACCGGGTCCGCGAGCTCGAACGGCATCTGCGCGAGCTTGCGGTGGAACAGCGTGACCAGGTGCATGCGCTCGCCGATCACCTTCTTCACGTCTTCGTAGTAGTCGCCGCGGTAGCCCTTGGGCAGCTCGAACAGCATCAGGCTGCCGACATGCATCGGCGTCTCGGGCGTCTCCAGATGCAGGAACGACGCGTCCGTGATGCTCAGGTGATCCATCGTCGTCTCCGATATGTTGGCTGGCGCCGGATCGGCGCGCGCGCTGATGCCGGCCGCTCGCGCGGCTCGCGCCGGCTACTTCTGCCGCAGCAGCTTCTGCATGGCCGCCAGGTTTTCCTGGAACCGGTCCTGCACCACCTTCCACGCCTTGCTGCGCGTCGCGGCCTCCATCTGCGCGAGCTCGCGGAAGTTCTCCACCGCCTTCTTCACGCCGTCCTGCACCGCCTTGGTGTGGCGCTTGATCGCCTCCTCGCCACCGGCGTCGCGCATCGCCTGCTGCCACTCTGCGAGCGACTCCCGCAGGATTTCGTTGCGCCGCGCGGCGAGCTGCTTCATGCCCTCGTAGGCCTGGCGGTTCGCCTCGGCGAGCGCCTCCATGTCCTTGCGCTGCGATTCGAGGATCGCGTTCAGGTCGACTCCCGGGAGCTTCAGTTGCTCGGCCAGCTTGCCGTAGTTGCGCAGGTCCAGCGCGCGCAGGCCGGGGAACGCGCGCGGCGTGCTGGTCGCGGCGTCGGATGCGCCCGCCGCGCCCGCGGTCTTCGCCGTGGGCTTGGCGGCGCTCGCGCTCGTCTTGGTGGCGGCGGTTTTCCTGGTGGCCATGATCGTCTCCTTCGTCGGGTGGGAAGCTCGTGGGCCGGCCCGGGTCAGGCGAACGCCTGCGCGTCGCGCAGCGGATCGCGGTAGACCAGGCCGCGCAGGCCGTGGCGGTCGAACGGACGCCACTGCCCTTCCGGCTGCGCGAGCCGGTCGGCGATCGCATACAGCGCCGCCGGGTTGTGCCCGAGCCCGCAGTGGCTGCCCTCGATCTCGATGTTCTCGGTCTGCGGCGACGGCCGTTCCAGGCAGGTCTGCCACGCCACGATGCCGTCGCTGCGGCTGTAGATCGCGGTGGCCGGCACCGGCGGCGGCGTCTTCATGCGCTCGCGCTCGGGCCAGTCCTCGGCCCTGCGCCCGCTCAACGCTTCGTACAGGCGCCAGGCATTGCTCGCATGCGGCCCGCCGGCGAACGGGCTGCCGAGCGTGATCACGTCGCGTATCTGCTCGGGCATGCGGCGCGACAATTCGCGCGCGAACACGCCCCCTAAGCTCCAGCCGATCAGGCTGACCTTGCGCCCATCGCGCTCGTGGATATCGGCCAGCCGCCGTTCCATCGCCGCTTCGACGCCGGGCCGCGGACCGCGGTTCGTTCCGAGCTTCCAGCCATGCGCGCGGTAGCCGCGGTCCCGCAGGAACGCACGCAGCGCCCGGGTCGAGAGGTCGCTCGCGGCAAGGCCGGGCAGCACCAGCACCGGATGGCCGTCGCCGCGCGGCGCCAGCCGCAGCAGCGGCACCGTCGCGAAGAACGCGCCGAGCTCGGCGAATGCGCGCAGTTCGAGCAGCATCAACTGGCGCGGCGGCGGGGCGGTGTGTTCGTGTGGGGTGTCGGGCATCATGATTTCATCGTAGCAGCCGGACCCCATCGGGCGCAATGGCGCTAGCGCTGACCCGCTGTCGCATCGGCAACAGCGCGGTCGGCCCCGGGCGCCGCCCCGGCCGGGCTTCAGGCGAACACGTCGGCCACGTAGCGCCCGGTCTCGCGCTCGATCCGGTCGGCCCAGGCCTCGGCGTCCTCGGGGCTGGTGTTCATCGCCTCCTGGTAGATGCGGACGAAGGTTTCGCGCACGGCGGGCGCCATCCTGCGGCCGTCGCCGCACACGTAAACATGGGCACCGTCCCGGAACAGCCGGGCCACCTCGGCACGGTCCTTCCAGACCCGGTGCTGCACGAAGCTCACGTCGCCGTCGGGCGCCCTGAAGAACGCCGGGCGCACGCTGACCACGCCGGCCGCCTCCCAGGCCGCCAGTTCGTCGCGGTACAGGTAGTCGACATCCGGGTGGTCGCAGCCGAAGAACAGCAGCGCCGGACCGACGCTGCGCCCGCTCGCGGCCTGCACCGCGCGTTCCTGCAGGAAGCCGCGGAACGGCGCCAGGCCGGTGCCGGCGCAGACCATCACCATCGGCGTCTCGGGCGAGGCCGGTGGATGGAAGTGGTCGTTCGAGGCGCGGGTCGCGACCGCGAGCCGCGTGCCCGGCGCTGCGTGCGCCAGCAGCGTCGACGCCATGCCGTGGAACCGGCCCTGGCCCGACAGCGCCGGCGCGTCGACCACCGCGACGGTCAGCGTGCAGCGCTGCGCGTTCCACAGCGGCGACGACGAGATCGAGTACTGGCGCGCGCGCACCGGCGGCAGCATCTCGAGGAACGCGGCGAGGCCGAGCTCGCACGACGCATAGCGCTCGAGCAGCTCGAGCACGCTGACGCGCTTCGGCAGCAGTTCGCGCTGGTAGGCCGCTTCCTCGGCCAGCGCCTCGAGTTCCTTCTGCTCCGGCGGGCAGCGGGTCGATCTGGCGAGCGCCGCCACCTGCGCGCGCGTGGCCGGCTGCGCGAGCTCGACGTAGTGGAACAGCACCTCGCTCGCGTTCACCGGATGGTCGACCGGCAGCGAGGTGAGGCTGCCTTCGGGCTTGCGGATGACGATCTGGCTGTCGGTGGCGAGGTTGAAGCGCTTGAGCGCGCGCATCACCAGCCCGATCGGGTTCTGCGGCAGCACCGCCAGGTAGTCGCCGGCGCGGTAGCCCATGCCGTCGGGCAGCCGGATGTCGATATGGCGCTTGGAGCGGCCGAGCGGGTTGCTCATGTCGACCAGCTCGCGGTTCTCGACCACCTCGCCGTACTGCAGCTCGCCCAGGCGCAGGATCGCGGTGCGGCCGCTGCTCACCAGCTCCACCTGCAGCCCGCCGCCGCTCGCCGCCTGCACCGTCTTGCCGAGTGCTTCGCCTAAGTCGGTCCACAGCCCGGCGTACCACTCGTCGAACGCGCCGAAGAAGTCGCCGCCCGAATCGGTTTCGCCGCGCGCGCGCAGCCGCGTTGCGCCGGCCGCCTCCAGCCCCGCGTCGAAGCGCTTCGGCACCGCCTGGTACGTGCGCGCCCATTGCCGGTTGCCGCAGCCGAACACCGCGTAGCGCACGCCGGCAAGCGCGCCGGGTTTCTGTTCGTCCAGCCAGGCCGCGAACTGGCGCGCGTTGTCCGGCGGCTGGCCCTCGTACGACGCGGTGACGATCACCACCGCGCCGTCGGTCGGCAGGCGCCCGACATGCTCGTCCAGCGGCGCGGCCTGCGCGGCGTAGCCCTGCGCCTGCGATTCGCTCGCGATGCGCTGCGCGAACGCCTCGGCCGAGCCGGTGTTCGAGCCGTACAGCACCAGCAGCGGCGTGGTCGGCCCGGTCGCTGCGGCGTGCTGCGGCGCCGGCGCGGCGGCCGGCGGCGCTCCGAGCTGAGCCACCCGGCTGCGCGGCTTGAACGACGCGCTGCCGCGCGGCTTGACGCGGATGCGGAACCCGTGGGGCTTGAGCGTCAGCGTTTCGTGCACCTCGAGCCGGTAAGACGGATCGTCCTCGATCAGGTCGAAGCGCTGCAGCATCAGCGCCAGCACGAGCTGCGCCTCCTGCATCGCGAACGGGCGGCCGATGCAGGCGCGCTGGCCGTTGCCGAACGGTTTCCATGCGTTTGGCGGCAGTTTCTCCATCGCTTCCGGGGCGAAGCGTTCGGGCCGGAACTGTTCGACATCGTCGCCCCAGACCTTGGTGTCGCGGTGCAGCATCGGTATCAGCACCATGACGGTCGAATGCTTGTAGACCTGATACTTGCCGCCGATCACCGTGTCTTCGTAGGGTTTCAGGCCGAACGCCGGCGCGGTCGGCCAGATGCGCAGCGACTCCATCAGGATCTGCTCGAGGTAGCGCAGGCGCCCCAGGTGTTCGACCCGCGGCAGCTCGGCGCCCAGCACCTCGTCGACCTGCGCGCGCGCGCGGTTCAGCACCTCGGGGTTGCGGCACAGGAAGTAGGTCGCGAACGACAGCAGTCCGCTGGTCGTCTCGTGCCCCGCGATCAGGAAGGTCACCATCTGGTAGCGGATGTTCTCGTCCGACAGCCCCTCGCCGGTCGTCGGATCGCGGCCGTTCAGCATCCGGTTCAGCAGGTCGTCCTTGGCCTTTGCTTCGGGGTCGCGCCGGCGCTCGGCGATCAGGCCGTCGGCGACTTCGCGCATCAGCCGCAGGTCGTCCTCGTACGCGCGGCGCGTGCGCAGCATCAGCTTGTTCGCGACCGGCAGCCGGCGCTCGCGCGCGCCGGATTCGCTCAGCGCCTCGACCATCGCGCCGACGAACGGATGGAGCTCGCGCTGGTAGAAGCTGTTGAAGCGGTAGTCGAACGCGCACAGCGCGATCGTGTCCAGCGTGAGCCGCGTCATGTCGTCGGTGACCTGGATCACGGTGTCCGGGCCGAAGCGCTCCCAGCGCACCAGCATCTGGTCGGCGATGTCGAGCATCTTGTCGAACATGCCGCGGATGCCCAGCGGCCCGAACGCCGGCATCAGGATGCGGTGCGCGCGGCCCCAGTTCGGCTCCTCGGTCTTCGCGGTGAACAGGCCGTCGCCGGCGAAGTCGCGGATGTTCTTCAGCGTCGCATGCACCCGCTTGTCGAAGCGCTTCTCGTCGCACAGCTCGTTCACCAGTTCCTGCGAGCTGACGAAGATCACCGGCCGGCCGAAGAACTCGAGCTGGAAGATCGGCCCGTAGGTCTGCGCCATGCGCATGAAGCCCTGCACCGGCGCGTCGCCGTCGACCGCGCGCAGGTTGCCGATGAACGGGTCGCCCTTGGGCTGGGGAATGGATTCGGTGCGGGGCATGGGGTCTCCTGGTGATCGCCGGTCTGGCGCGCGGGCCGGCGCGGTCGCGGAGATTGTGTCGCACCCGCCGCCTGCAGCGCAACCGCGCGGGGCCGGCGCCGCCTGCGGTCCGCTCCGGGTTTCTAGTTTCGGATGCCGCGCGCGGCCAGGATCGCGGCGGCGACCTCGGCGAAGCCCGCGCCGCGCTCGGCGCGCGTCAGGTAGCGCGGCGGGTGCGTGATCTCGGGCAGGAAGCGCGCGATGTTCGCCACGGCGATGCTGCTCGCGAAGCGCTCGAACATGCGCTGGTCGTTCGTCGAATCGCCGACATAGGCCCAGCGGTCGACTTCCGCGTCGAGCGCGCGGCCCAGCCGTTCGCGCACGATCCAGCGCGCGCCGGCCAGCTTGTCGTGCGCGCCGTACCAGCCGTTCACGTGGATGCTGCTGACCGTAGCCTGCATGCCCTCGCTTCGCATGATGCGCACCACCTGCGCGACGGCTTCGGGCGCGAGCCGCGCGAATTCGCCGTGGTCGATCGCGATGTCGGTCTC
>JAFECV010000092.1 GCA_018241985.1 Pseudomonadota bacterium
TTCATGGTTGTCGAGTCGATCGAAACGAATCGCTAGTTGAAGAATCCGATGCGCTTGAGATTGCCGAAGTTCATCCAGATCAGGAACGCCTTGCCGACGATGTTCTTGTCCGGCACGAAGCCCCAGTAGCGCGAATCGAGCGAATTATCGCGGTTGTCGCCCATCATGAAATACTCGCCCGGCGGCACCTTGCAGACGACGCCCTCGACACTGTAGTTGCAGTTCTCGTGGCCCGGAAAGTCGTGCGGCCCCGGCACGAACGCCGGCCGGTCGTCGTCGATCAGGATGCCGTGCGTGTGCTTGCCCAGCACTTCCTGGTACTCCTTGTAGTAGCGCATCGAGTCTTCGTCGAAGAACTCGGGCAGCGGCGTCTCGGGCACCGGCTTGCCGTTGATCGTCAGGCGCTTGTTCAGGTACGCGACCTCGTCGCCCGGCAGGCCGACCACGCGCTTGATGTAGTCCATGCTCGGCTGCGGCGGATAGCGGAACACCATCACGTCGCCGCGCTGCGGCGTGCTGCCCTGCGTGATCTTGGTGTGGATCACCGGCAGGCGCAGCCCGTAGGTGAACTTGTTCACCAGGATCAGGTCGCCGACCAGCAGCGTCGGAATCATCGAGCCGGACGGAATCTTGAACGGCTCGAACAGGAACGAGCGCAGCAGGAACACCGCCAGGATCACCGGGAACAGCCCGGCGGTCCAGTCCAGCCACCAGGGCTGCATCAGCACGCGGCTCTTGGCCTCCTGCACGTCGCCGTCGACCTTGGCTATGCCCTGGCGCGCGAGTTCGGCGCGGCGCTGATTCGCGTCGGCCTCGAGCGCGGCGGCCGCGCGCCGGCGCCGCGGCAGGAACACGGTCTTTTCCGCGATCCAGTACACGAACGCGACCACGGCCGCGACGAACAGCAGCAGTTCGAAGTCGCCCTCGATCGCGCCGAAATACCAGGCGCCGGCGTAGCCGGCAAAGGCCGCGAGGATCAAGCCGGTGAGGAACGGCATCACCGGGCCCCCACGCTCGTCACTGCGTGTACGTCGCTGCCCCCAGCGGGGGAAGGGGCCCCGGCTATGCCGGTGCGGGGGGCCTTCGCGCCTTCGGGCGGCCGTGCGGCGCTCATCAGTCCTCCACCTGCAAGATAGCGAGGAAGGCCTCCTGCGGGACCTCGACCGATCCGATCTGCTTCATGCGTTTCTTGCCTGCTTTTTGTTTTTCGAGAAGCTTTCGCTTGCGCGTGATGTCGCCGCCATAGCACTTGGCGAGCACGTTCTTGCGCAAAGCTTTGATTGTCTCACGCGCGATGATGGTCGAGCCGATCGCCGCCTGGATCGCGACGTCGTACATCTGGCGCGAGATGATCTCGCGCATCTTCGCGACCACCGCGCGGCCGCGGAACTGCGCCTGGCTGCGGTGCACGATGATGGAGAGCGCGTCGATCCGCTCGCCGTTGAGCAGGATGTCGACCTTCACCACGTCGGACGCGCGGTACTCCTTGAACGCGTAGTCCATCGACGCATAGCCGCGCGAGACCGACTTGAGCTTGTCGAAGAAGTCGAGCACGATCTCGCCGAGCGGCAGCTCGTAGGTCAGCATCACCTGGCGCCCGTGGTAGGCCATGTTCATCTGCACGCCGCGCTTCTGGTTCGCCAGCGTCATCACCGCGCCCACGTATTCCTGCGGCATGTACAGGTGCACGGTGACGATGGGCTCGCGGATTTCCGACATCCGGCCCTGGTCCGGCATCTTCGACGGGTTCTCGACCATCAGGATCTCGCCGTCCGACTTGACCACCTGGTACACCACGCTCGGCGCGGTGGTGATCAGGTCCTGGTCGAACTCGCGCTCGAGCCGCTCCTGCACGATCTCCATGTGCAGCAGGCCGAGGAAGCCGCAGCGAAAGCCGAACCCGAGCGCCTGCGACACCTCGGGCTCGTAGTGCAGCGAGGCGTCGTTGAGCTTGAGCTTCTCCAGGCTGTCGCGCAGGCCCTCGTACTGGTTCGCCTCGGTCGGGTACAGCCCGGCGAACACCTGCGGCTGCACCTCCTTGAAGCCCGGCAGCGGCTCGGTCGCGGTGAAGGCCGCGCCGCCCGTCCCCGGTTTGATCAGCGTGACCGTGTCGCCGACCTTGGCCGCCTGCAGCTCGCGGATGCCGGCGATGATGTAGCCGACCTCGCCCGCTTCCAGCGCTTCGCGCGGCTGGTCGCCGGGGGTGAACACGCCGAGCTGGTTCGCCTCGTAGCTCGCGTCGGTGGCCATCAGCTTGATGCGCTCGCCGCGCGCCAGGCGCCCGTCGACCACCCGCACCAGCATCACCACGCCGACATAGCTGTCGAACCAGCTGTCGATGATCATCGCGCGCAGCGGCCCGTCGGGACGGCCGCGCGGCGGCGGCACGCGCGCGACGATCGCCTCCAGGATGTCGTCGATGCCCATGCCGGTCTTGGCCGAGCAGGCGATCGCCTGCGACGCGTCGATGCCGATCACGTCCTCGATCTCGGCGCGCGCGTTGTCCGGGTCCGCGTTCGGCAGATCCATCTTGTTGAGCACCGGCAGCACTTCGACGCCGAGGTCGAGCGCGGTGTAGCAGTTCGCGACCGTTTGCGCCTCCACGCCCTGCGACGCATCGACGACGAGCAGCGCGCCTTCGCAGGCCGACAGCGAGCGGCTCACCTCGTACGAGAAGTCGACATGGCCCGGCGTGTCGATCAGGTTCAGGTTGTAGACCTGACCATCGCGCGCCTCGTAGCGCAGCGCCGCGGTCTGCGCCTTGATGGTTATCCCACGCTCCTTCTCGATCTCCATCGAGTCGAGCACCTGCGCCTGCATCTCGCGTTTCGCGAGGCCGCCGCAGCGCTCGATCAGGCGATCCGCGAGCGTCGATTTACCGTGATCGATGTGCGCGATGATCGAGAAATTTCTGATGTGATCCATCAACGAAGCGCTTCAAGTAATTGAATTGTGAGGGCGTGAGGCAATAAAAAAGGGCGCGTCGACAGGCGACGCGCCCTGAACCAACAATCTATGGCAACTGCGATAGTTGGAACTTCATTGTAGGGAAAAAGCCCGGCGCGTACAGACCCGGGAAAGGCCGAACCGGCGTGTTGCGGCATGGCAACTGGTATCTTATGAACAGATTATCAACATGTTGTCGCCCATTTCGTCTGAACAACTTGTGGGCGATCTGTGGACCGGCGGTGTATAGCCGATTTCGATCTCGTATCGTGGATTCGAACCCGATCGATATGTCACCCGGCATCATCTGGAGCAGCCTATTCTATCGAAACCTGTCCGTCGATCGCCGCAAGTTAGTGAACACCAACGAAAACGCGCCTCACGATATGGGAGGAATATTTTTTCAAGTCCGTGGTTTTGCGCCAACCAGAGCCGCAAAAACCAAACACTTGAGCGCGCGATAGGGTTTTCGGCGGCGGCCGCCGGATGAGCACGGTTGCCGGAGCCGCCGCGGCGGCCGGCGACGACCCGGCCCCACGATTCTTCAACGCGACGACGGGTGGATCAGTGCGTACTGCGCCCAGTCGCCGCGACGGAACATCACGCCCACCGGCTTGCTCTTGTCGGCCTTGGCCACCGCCGCCTCGAACTCCTTCACGTTGCCGACCTGCGTGTTCGCGATCGCGACGATCACGTCGCCCTGGCGCATGCCGGCGCGCTGCGCGGCTTGCGACACCGCGTCGACGCGCACGCCGCTGGAGAGCTTGAGATCGTGCTTCTGCTCGTCGGTGAGATCGCTCACCGACAGACCGAGCGACGGCGCCGCGCCGCCGGACTGCGGCTTCGCGCGCGCTGGCGCCTTCGCCGCCTGGTCCGACTCGATCTCGGCGATCGTGACGCCGAGATCTTTGGTCGCGCCGCGCCGGAACACCGTCAGCGTGCTGCGCGTGCCCGGCTTGGTGTCGCCGACGAGCCGCGGCAGATCGCTCGCGCGATCGATCGTCTTGCCGTCGAAGCGCAGGATCACGTCGCCGGCCTGCACGCCCGCCTTGTCGGCCGGCGAGCCGTTCTCGACGCCGCGCACCAGCGCGCCGGTCGGCTTCGGCAAGCCGACCGAATCGGCGACGTCCTTCCTCACGTCCTCGATCTGCACCCCGATGCGCCCGCGCGTGACATGGCCGCTGGCGCGCAACTGGTCGGCGACGCGCTTGGCCTCGTCGATCGGGATCGCGAACGAAATACCCATGAACCCGCCGGAGCGCGAATAGATCTGGCTGTTCATGCCGACCACCTCGCCGCGCATGTTGATCAGCGGTCCGCCGGAGTTGCCCGGGTTGATCGCGACGTCGGTCTGGATCAGCGGCAGGTAGTCGCCGGTGTCGCGCTGCTTCGCGCTGACGATGCCGGCGGTCACGGTGTTGTCGAGCCCGAACGGCGAGCCGATCGCCATCACCCACTCGCCGACCTTGAGCTTGCTCACATCGCCGATTTTCACCGCCGGCAATCCGGTCGCGTTGATCTTGACCACGGCAATGTCGCTGCGCTTGTCCGCACCGATGATCTTCGCCTTGAACTCGCGCTTGTCGGTCAGCGTCACCATCACCTCGTCGGCGCCGTCGACCACGTGCGCGTTGGTCATGATGTAGCCGTCCGGCGTCAGGATGAAGCCGGAGCCGACCCCGCGCGGCTGCTCCTCGTCGGGCTGCCCGCCGTTCGGGCGCGGCGCGCGCCTGGGCGTGCCCGGCATCGGCACGCCGAAGAAGCGCCGGAAGAACTCCTGCATGTCGGCATCGGGGCCGTCGCTGTCGGAAGACACCTTCTCCAGCGTGCGGATGTTCACCACCGACGGCCCGACCTGATCCACCAGGTCGGTGAAATCGGGCAGCACCCGCGCCTGCGCCATCGCCGGCGTGGCCGGCAGCAGCGCCGCGCCGCCTGCCAGCAGCAGCGTCGCAGCCAATGTCAGCGCGCCGCCGCCGGCACGCATCCTGTCCCAACCGATTCGACGCATCGCCGACCTCTCCTTGCAACAATGAAAATGGTAATTCGGGCGCGCTATTTTGTACCGACGCGCCTGAAGCCCTGGACGAAGTCCTCCAGGGTTCTCAAAGGCACCTCGCCGACCGCGGTGACCCACCAGTCGCCGGACGGCGTGCTCTGCCGCCGGGTCAGCAACTGTGTCGCGCCGATCGCGAGGCGGGCTTCCTGCGTCTGCAGCCGCGGATCGTTCGGCTCGACGAACAGCGAAACCGACGCCAGGCCGTCCGAGAACACGCACTGCATCACGTGCGCCGCGGACGCCTGTGCGCCGCCGTCGGCAACCGGCCGCTTGTAGCAGTCGATCGGCCGAAAGCCCGCGACCGGGTCCGCGAGCGTCCAGCCCTCGGCCTGCGCGGTGGTCTTGATCAGGTCGGATTTTTCGAGCCGGTAGCCGACGGTATCGTCCATCATGCGGCGCAGTGCCTGCATCTTCACCGGCGCATCGATCTGCAGATCGGAGAACGCGGCCTGCTCCAGCACATGGCCTTCGTCGTCGAGCGTCTGGACCTTGACCACCAGGCCGGTCTTGTTCTCGGTCCAGACCCGGTAGCCGAAGCGCAGCGCGTCGCGCGGCCGGATCAGGATCGCGGTCGCGTCGTAGCCGGCGACCCGGTCGCTGCCGACCGGCTGGGCCTGATAGAACGCATCGAGCGCGGCATCGTTCGACTTGAGCAGGTTCGGGAACAGGTCGATGAATGCGCGCTGCTCGGTCCTGACGACATGGGCCTGCGGCAGGAATGTGACGACCCGGCCCTCATACTGGAAGGTCGAGCGCGGCGTGCCGGTCAGCGACTCGACCCGGTCGATCTGCCGTCCATTGGCCCACGCGTGCCAGATGCGGGCGCTCGCCATGTTGCCCGAGCTGGACGTGACCACGAAGGTGCCGACGTACGAGCGCTGGCGCGACGCCTGCTGCATGCGCATCAGCCATGCGCCGAGGTTTTGCTCCTGCGCCGCAGGCTCGGCCGCCGTCGTAGGCACTGTCGCGGGCGCCGCCGTGGACGCCGTGCCGGCCCATGCCGGAGGCACTAGAAAATTGATAGCAAGCAGCGCAAACAGGGCAATGGCTTCCCGTCTAAAGCGCTGCATCTGCCGCACTCCCTGCTAGGTGAACTGGCGTGGGCCTAGCGCGGCTCTTCGCCGAACGCGGCGTTGCGCAGGAACCCGGCGTGCATCTGCAGCACCGTGTTGCGCCCGAGCTGCTCGTGCGCCGTCAGCAGCGCGTCGAGCTGCGGGTCGCGGATCATCGCGGGCGCGGCGCCGTTGTCGGTTCGCGCCACGGCGACGGCGTTGGCCGGCGCCCGCATCGCCTCGACGGCATTCGCCGGTGCCCGCGCCACTGCGACGGCATTCACGGGCGCCTGCACCGCCGCGCCGCTCTGGGGCCTTGCCGGCGTCGCCTGCGCGAGCTGTGGCGCATCCGGCCGGGACGTCTGCAGGTTGGTAGCGTGCCACACCACGGCCAGCACCGCCACCATCACCGCCAGGCCAGCGACCAGCTTCCAGCGCATGTTCGCGTCGTTGGCGGCGACGCGCGGCCGATCCGCCGGACTCCCCGCGCCGAGGCGGCGCGCGCGCAGCCCCGCCGGCTCCTGGACGGCGGGCCGCGCCGGCGGCTGCTCCTGCTGCAGCCGCTCGCGCAGCCGCGCGACGAAATGGGTGTCGGTGCGGCAGACCGCCAGTTCAGCGGAACGCAGCACGTCGCCCACCAGATGGTAGGCATGCCAGCGCGCGCGCGCATGCGTGTCTGACGCGACGAATTCGACCGTGCGCGCGAAGGCCTCGCCATGCAACTGACCGTCCGCCAATGCGGACACCGCTTCGTGTGGATGTGGCGTTTCGTCCATGTTCGTCCCCTGATCCCTGCAACGCCTGGGCCGGCCGGCGCCGCCCGGTGTCTACCAACGCTTGCCCGACTGATTCTCCAGCAACGGGCTGACCCGCGCCGATATCGCCTCGCGCGCGCGGAAGATCCGCGATCGCACGGTGCCTATCGGGCAATTCATTGCTTCGGCAATCTCCTCGTAACTCAAGCCCTCGATCTCTCGCAAGGTCACCGCCTGGCGCAGGTCCTCGGGCAAGGCCTGCATCGCCGCGTTCACCACCGCGGCAATTTCCTTGGCCGCCAGCAAGCTTTCCGGAGTGTCCTGCGATGTTAGTTCGCGTCCGGTGCCGGAAGTTGCATCTTCGTCGTCGGCGACCCGGAACGCGCTCTCGGGCAGCACCGGGTTGCGCCTGAGCTCGATCAGCGACTTCTTCGCGGTATTCACCGCGATCCGGTACAGCCAGGTGTAGAACTGCGCGTCGCCACGGAACTGGTGCAGCGCCCGGTAGGCCCTGATGAAAGTCTCCTGCGCGATGTCCTCGACCAGGTCCGGGTCGCGCACCATGCGCGCGATCAACCGCTCGATCCGGCGCTGGTACTTGATCACCAGCAGCTCGAACGCCCGCTGGTCGCCGGCCACGGTGCGCTCGACCAGCAGTTGATCGCTGTCGGTCGCCGCGGCGCGCTCCGGCGGCACGCTGCCGGGAGGAAGGTCGCCGCTCATCCGCCCGCCGCCTCAGCCGGATGCCGTCGGCTGCCGCTGCCGTTGTGCGTCATCGCTGGTGCGCGCGTGCAGCGCCAGCCGCAGTCCATGCCACAGCACCGGCGCCGTGCGCCGCTCCAGCCACAACCGGCGCCCTGCACCCTGTACCGGCTGCAGCC
>JAFECV010000093.1 GCA_018241985.1 Pseudomonadota bacterium
GGGCCGACGGCGCCGAACGACACCGCGATGGCCGCGGCCACGATGCTGACGACCTGGATCAGGTTATTCATTGGAGACTCCGGCTTTCTTGAGGGGATAGGGATCGTGGCTGACGGTGGCGCCGATGAAGACCATCGCGAGCATCGAAAAGATATAGGCCTGGATCGCGCCGGTCAGCAGGTCCAGCGCCATGAACGGGATCGGCACCAGCAGGCCGGCCAGCGACAGCGCGATGCCGACTACGAACACGCCGCTCATGACGTTGCCGAACAGGCGCACGATCAGCGAGAACGTGCGCGTGAGCTGTTCCACCAGGTTGAGCGGGATCATGACCCAGGTCGGCTCGGCGAACGTCTCGAGGTAGCCTTTGACGCCGCGCGTGCGCATGCCGAAGAAGATGGTCGCGCAGAACACGATACCCGCGAGTGCAGCGTCCGTGGCGAGCTGCCCGGTGGGCGGCTCGATGCCGGGCACGAGCGAACTCCAGTTCGCCGCGAGAATGTAGAGGAACAGGGTGCCGATCAAGGCTCGGTACGGTTCGGGTTCGGCCTGCATCGTGTCGCGGATCTGCGCATCGATGGTACTGACCAGGAGTTCGAGCACGGCCTGGCGGGTCGACGGCACCAGACGCAGCCGCCGCGTCACGGCCAGTGCGGCCAGCAGCAACAGCGCCATGATGACCCAGGTCACGGCCACGGCCGACGACACCGGGACGGGGCCGAAGTGGAACAGCACGTGGCTGGCCAGCGGCGAGTTCACGGGCCAGCTCCGGTTCCGGTGCGGCGCAGCAGCCAGGTGCGCGCCAGCAGCAGGCCGACCAGTCCCGCCAGCGCCGTACCGGCACCAAACCGCCAGGCGAGTCCCGCAAAGCATGCCACGGTGACGGCCAGGCGCATGAACTGCAGACCGAACGCGACCGCGAGGCGGCCTGCTGCGAACAGGCGCAGATTGCGCGTGAGCATGGCGAAGTGCGCCACGCCAAGGACAAACCCCGCCGCCAGCCCGGCGGCGAGCGAGGCGACCAGTGCGCCGGCATGGAGTGGCAGCGGCGTCATTGGCGGTGCATCCAGCGCCAGGCCGACCACAGGCCGAGACCCGTGCCGAGCAGCAGCAGCGCGGCCGTGAACATCGCGTGCGTGCCCAGCAGACGATCGATCCAGCGCCCGAGAAACAACCCAAGCAGCATGGGCACGACGATGGTCCAGCCGAGCACGCCGACTTGCGCAAGACGCCGGCTTACCGACATCTCCGGGTCGTCTTCCGCCGCGCGGCGCGCGCAGTCGGTCCGGATCGTCGGCCAATCTGTCGTCCGGTTTCATCGCCGAGATGCTCCGAGCGTGCCGGTGAGCGTCAATGCGTCGCCAGGTTGCGGCTGCAGGTAGCGCAGCAACTGCCGCACCACCTGCGTGTGCAGGCGTGCCTGCTCGACGCGTTCGCGCCGGTCGGCGTCGGTCTGTGCCTCGCGCGCGGCCTGCACCTGCGCCAGCAACGTGGCAAGCTCGTCGCCGAGCACGCCCTCGCGGCAGGCGATGCGCACCGTGCGCCCGCCCTCGACGACGAGTACGCCGCCTTGCACCGCGGCATAGCGGGTAGGGCTGCCGGCGCGACGCCAGCGCACGACCGAGGCGTCGAGCGCGGTGACGAAGTCGGCGTGCCCGGGCAGGATGCCGAAGCAGCCGCTCGCGTCCTCGGCGCGCAGCGCGGCCACGTCGGCCACGTCGGCCAGCACCTGTTGCGGCGTGGTCAACACAAGATGCAGGGCCGGCGTACTCATGCGACGGGTGCCTTCTCGGCGCGGGCCTGCTCACGCTGGCGCGCCTCGTCCAGCGTGCCGACCATGTACAGCGAGGCCTCGTTCCAGTCGTCGCATGTCCCGTCCAGGATCGCGCGGCATCCGGCGAGCGTATCGGCCAGCGCGACCGATCGACCCGGCATCCCGGTGAAGGCCTCGGTCACCGTGAACGGTTGCGTCAGAAAGCGCTGCAGGCGGCGTGCCCGGGCCACGATGCGCCGGTCCTCTGCGCCGAGTTCTTCCACGCCGAGCAGCGCGATCACGTCCTGCAGGCTGCGATAGTGCTCGATGGCGCGACGCACGGCAGTCGCGATCGCGACGTGATCGGCGCCGACGATGTGCTCGTCGAGCATCACCGAGGACGAGGCAACCGGATCGATCGCAGGATACATGCCCTGCGCGGCCATCTCGCGCGAGAGCACGACCATGCTGTCCACGTGTGCGGCGATCGCGACCACGGCTGGGTCGGTGAAGTCATCGGCCGGCACGTAGACCGCCTCGATCGCGGTCACCGCGACGCCGCCGACCGAGACGATGCGCTCCTGCAGCGCGGCCACTTCATCGGCCAGCGTCGGCTGGTAGCCGACCTGCGACGACAGCCGGCCAAGCAGGCCGGAGATCTCGCTGCCGGCCTGCACGAATCGGAACACGTTGTCCATCAGCAGCAGCACGTTCTGGTGCGCTTCGTCGCGGAAATGCTCGGCGATCGTCAGCGCGGTCAGCGGTACGCGCCAGCGCGCACCGGGGGGCTCGTTCATCTGTCCGTAGACCAGCACGGTATGGCCGAGCACGCCGGAGTCGCGCATGTCGCCCAGCATCTCGTGGCCCTCGCGCGAGCGCTCGCCCACGCCGGCGAACACCGAGATGCCGCGGTAGCGCTCGACCATGGCGTGGATCAGTTCCATCACGAGCACGGTCTTGCCGACGCCAGCGCCGCCGAACATCGCGGCCTTGCCGCCCTGCACCAGCGGCGTGAGCAGATCGACGACCTTGATGCCGGTGGAGAACAGGTCGGTCGCCGCACTTTGCCGCGCCAGCGGCGGCGGCGCGCGGTGGATCGGGCGCCGGGGGACGTCGGGCGGCAGCGCCGGACCCTTGTCGCCGACCGCACCGATGACGTCGAGCAGTCGCCCACGCACGGCGTCGCCGACCGGCACCAGGATCGGCCCGCCGGTGGCTTGCACGCGCAGGCCGCGCGCGAGCCCCGAGGTCGAACGCAGCGCGATGCTGCGCACGGTATGTTCGTCGAGGTGCGCCTGCACTTCGGCCGGCAGCGGCTCGCCGTTGCCGCCGCGATCGATCGCCAGCGCGTCGCCGATCGCGGGCAGCGGGCCCGCGCCGAAAGCCACGTCCACGACCGCACCGCGCACGGCGACGATGCGGCCTTCAGAGCATGCAGCCGCTGCCGGCATCACCGGACCGCACCTCCACGGCGCATGTCCGGCAATGGCCCGGCCGGCGATGTCGGTATTGGTATCAAGAGATGACTGGCGTTCTTCGGCATGGGGTGTTCTCCAGGCCACGTCCGACGTAGCATGCACCGCCCATCGGGACAGCATATCGCGGCCCGGGTGCGCCGATGCTGCGCTGCGTCAAACCAGCATGGAGCGCGGGCTTTCCCACCACGCCCACTGCGTGCGATCGGGCGCGATCGCGCGCAAGTGTCCGCGGCGCCCGCGGCGGAGCGGCGGCTGCGCTACAGTAGCCCGACCATGTACCTGCCCCCCCAGTTCGAGCCCAAGGACCGCGGCCACGCGATCGCGCTGATGCGCGAATATCCGTTCGCCAGCCTCGTCAGTGTCGGCGACGACGGCCTGCCTTTCGTCACGCACCTGCCCTTGCACCTGCGCGAGCAGGGCGAGGAACTGCTGCTGCTCGGCCACGTCGCGCGGCCGAATCCGCATTGGCGCCTGCTTGCGGCACGGCCGAAGGCGTTGGTGACCTTTCTCGGCGCGCACGGCTACATGTCGCCCGCCGTCTATCCCGACCCGGCGCGCGTGCCGACCTGGAACTACCTCGCAGTGCATTGCACCGTGCAGGCGCGGCTGATCGACGACGCCGAGGGCAAGGACGAGGTGCTCAAGACCCTGATCGCCGACCATGAGCCGCGCTATGCCGAGCAGTGGCGCGCGCTGCCGGAAGACTTCCGGACCAAGATGCTCTCGGGCATCGTCGCGTTCGAGCTGCGGGTCACTGCGCTGCAGTGCAAGCTCAAGCTGAACCAGCACCGGCCCGAAGCGTTCGCGCGGATGCGCGAAGCCTATGCGGTGGGCGGCGAGAACGGCCGGGCGCTGCTGGCCTGGATGGACCGGCTCGGCATGGGCGCACCCGCCGGCGCGCCGGCCGGCAAGTCATGAAAGGGCTGCTCGGACTGGCCGGGCTGGTGCTCGCGCTGGTCATCGTGGGCCTGCTGGTGAAGAAGCAGCTCGCCGCCACGCAGATTGTCGTGCCCGCGCCGACCCCTGCGACGCAGCCGGGACCGACCGGGCCGGCCGCGATGTCCGCCGGAAAGCCGCAAGGGCAGAGCGCTCGGATCGAGCAGCAGTACAAGCAGGCCCTTGACGCGGCGATGCAGAAGGCACGCCCAGCCTCCGATGAAAATTGAGAGCCAAATCAGGCTACAGCCATTGATTTTCCTTCGCCTTATGCTATCGAAATAGCAGCAAAATGGCCGATACCGAGTTCATGCGACTGGCGCTCGCGCAGGCACGAGCGGCGCGCGCGGCGGGCGAGGTGCCGGTCGGCGCCGTGGTGGTGAAGGACGGGGTGGTCATCGGCGCCGGCTGCAACAACCCGATCGCCTCGCACGACCCGACCGCGCACGCCGAGGTCAACGCGCTACGGGCCGCGGCGCGCACGCTCGGCAACTATCGGCTCGATGGCTGCGACCTGTTCGTCACGCTCGAACCCTGCGCGATGTGCGTCGGTGCGATGCTGCACGCGCGGCTGCGGCGCGTGGTGTTCGGCGCCGCCGACCCGAAGACCGGCGCTGCCGGGTCGGTGCTCGACCTGTTCGACCAGGCCGGACAGGTGCGGCTGAACCACCACACCGAGGTGCGCGCCGGCGTGCTGGCCGACGACTGCGCCGCGCTGCTGCACGAATTCTTTGGCGAACGGCGGCGCGCGGCGAGCGCGGACGCATCGAGCGGATGGCCGCTGCGCGACGACGCGCTGCGCACGCCCGACGCATGCTTTGCCGGCCTGCCCGGCTACCCCTGGGCGCCGCACTACATCGCCGATCTGCCGTCGCTCGCCGGACTGCGGCTGCACTACCTGGACGAAGGGCCGCGCGAAAGATCGCATGACGGGCCGCTGACCTGGCTGTGCCTGCATGGCAACCCGAGCTGGAGCTACCTGTACCGCAAGATGATCCCGGTGTTCGCTGCCGCCGGGCACCGCGTGGTCGCGCCGGACCTGATCGGATTCGGTCGCAGCGACAAGCCGAAGAAAGACGGCGCGCACAGTTTTAGCTGGCACCGCGAGGTGCTGCTCGAATTCGTCGAACGGCTCGATCTGCGCAACACCGTGCTGGTGGTGCAGGACTGGGGCGGGCTGCTCGGCCTCACGCTGCCGCAGGCGGCGCCCGCGCGCTACCGCGGGCTGCTGGTGATGAACACCGCGCTCGGGACCGGCGACGCAGCGCTCTCGCCCGGCTTTCTCGCATGGCGCGAGATGTGCGCGAAGCATCCGGATTTCGATGTCGCACGCCTGATCGCGCGCGGCAATCCGCAGCTCGCCGCGGCCGAATGCGCCGCCTACGCCGCGCCGTTTCCGGACCGCGGGCACCGCGCGGCGCTGCGCGCGTTCCCGGCGATGGTGCCGGACCGAATCGATGCCGACGGCGCCGCGCTGTCGCGCGCGGCGCGCGCATTCTGGCGCGAGCGTTGGACCGGCCAGACCTTGATGGCGGTCGGCGTGCAGGACCCGGTGCTCGGCCTGCCGGTGATGCGCGAGCTGCAGCAGACGATCCGCGGCTGCGGCGAACCGATGCTGCTCGCGCAGGCCGGGCATTTCGTGCCGGAACAGGGCGGGCCGATCGCGCAAAGCGCGCTCGCGCATTTCGCGCCGCGATAATCCGGCCATCCACAGGCAGGGCGGCAGCGCGGGTCGGACCGCGCCGGCCGGGCCCCGTCGAGAACGGCGAATCGCCGCGCGAACCCATGACCAAGCACATCTACATCTATTCCCCGTCCGGCGCGGTGCGGGACCGCGCAGCGTTCAAGCGCGGCGTCGCCAGGCTGCGCGCACTGGGCCACGAGGTCGAGATCGACAGCGCGGCGCTGGCGAGCCACCAGCGGTTTGCTGGCGACGACGAAACGCGGCTCGCCGCGATCCACCGCGCCGCCGCGAGCGGCGCCGACGTGGCGTTGATCTCCCGGGGTGGTTACGGCATCACGCGGCTGCTGGACCGCATCCGCTATCCGGCGCTGGCGCGCGCGATCGACCGCGGCACGCAGTTCGTCGGAATGAGCGATTTCACGGCGCTGCAGATGGCGCTGCTGGCGAAGACCGGGCGCACGACCTGGGCCGGTCCGGCGCTGTGCGAGGGGTTCGGCGCCGCCGATAGCACGGACGGCGCCGATGGTCATGGCACCGGATCCGGAACCGGCCCGGACGAGATCATGGAAGCCTGCTTCGACGACATGCTGGCCGGTCGAGGGGAGGGCGCCGGCTGGCGCCAACTGCGCGAGGCGCGCGGCGCGGCGGGCGAGATCGCTTCAGTACCGTTTACGCTCAAGCCCGCGACCCTGTGGGGCGGCAACCTCGCGATGCTGTGCTCACTGGTCGGCACGCCATATCTGCCGCAGGTCGCGGGCGGCGTCCTGTTCGTCGAGGACGTCGCCGAGCACCCCTACCGGATCGAGCGCATGTTCACCCAGCTGCTGCACGCCGGCGTGCTGGCGCGGCAGAAGGCGATCGTGCTCGGCCAGTTCACGAACTACCAGGTCGGCCCGCACGACCGCGGCTTCAAGCTTCAGAGCGTGATCGAGTGGTTGCGCAGCCGGCTGAAAATCCCGGTGCTCACCAACCTGCCGTTCGGCCACGTGCAGACCAAGGTGCTGCTGCCGGTCGGGGCGCCGGTTCGGTTGGCGGTGGACGGACGCGAGGCCTTCCTGCTATGGGGCCATCGCCATTGAGTGCGATGTACTCAGTGGCGCAGCGGCGACGCGACGCGCGGGCGCAGACCGTTCGGCAGCAGTCCGTGGAACAACTCGGTGAGATGCTCGACCTGCTGCTGCGCCAGCGCTTCGCCGTGCTCGGCGGCGAGCACGTCCATCACGACGCTGCGCAGGTACCAGAGTCCCTGCACATCGCTCGCATCGCGCACCTTGCGCGCGGCCTGCGCGATGCGCTCGTTGTCGGTCTCGCCGAGCGCGTCGAGCATCGCGTGGCGGATGCCTTCCGTGCGACCGACCATGACCGAACGCGGGACTCGCGCCGGGCGCAAGAACTGCCCGGTCAGATGAATGAATTTCGCGGCGAACTGATGCATGTCGAACCCCAACGTCGGGTATCGTTTTGATAGCACCAAGTTACAGTTTCACGGGCATTGCCGCAAGTAGGGGCGCACTCGATAAAGTTATAAAAAAACAACAGATTGCGCTACGAATTAACGAATCGGGCCGGTCTGTTCTTTGCCGTATTCAACTTTTTTGCTACTTTCGTGATTCGGCGTCTGCGGAATTGATGCTGTCGTGCCGCCGGCCGGCAGCGGCGGCGCGTAGCGGCTCCGTTGTCATTAAACTAGCCGACTGAATCACTCAAATAGACGCTGGCCCTGGGATGGATGGCTCTGCAACCGTCGTTTTCGCCGATCTGACCGGAAGCACGGGCGTTTTCGAAACCCTGGGCAACGCGAA
>JAFECV010000094.1 GCA_018241985.1 Pseudomonadota bacterium
CACTGCGTGTCGCTCCGCCAACTCCCTATAAGGGGGCACCGCCAGCGGCGGGGCTTAGCCCGCTCCGCGGCGGTCGCTGGAACGGCCTGCTCCGCGGCCATCGGACTCACTATGAAAAGCCATGGGTGAATCGTCCGCTGTCCATGAAAAAGCCCGGCCTGCGCGCCGGGCTTTTTCATTCGGCGAGCGCCCGCGCGAGCGCGACGTAGTCGGCGACCGGCACTTCCTCGGCGCGCCGCTGCACGTCGAACGTGCCGGCGAAGCCGCGCTCGGCCAGCCAGCGCCCCAGCGTGTGGCGCAGGAGCTTGCGGCGCTGGCTGAACGCGATCCGCACGACCTCGCGGAGGAGCCCGGCGTCGAGCGGCGCCGGTGCGGTCCGCGGCACCATGCGCAGCACCGCGCTCCGGACCTTGGGCGGCGGGTCGAATGCCGACGGCGGCACCGACAGCAGCGACTCGGTCTCGTAGCGCCACTGCAGCATCACCGACAGCCGCCCATAGCTCGCGGTCGCAGGCTGGGCGACGATGCGGTCGACCACTTCCTGCTGCAGCATGAAATGCTGGTCTTCGACCACGTCCACGCAATCGAGCAGGCGAAACAGCAGCGGCGTCGAGATGTTGTACGGCAGGTTGCCGACGATGCGCAGCGGCGCGACCTCTCCGCCGCCCGCGAGATCCCGCGCCAGGCGCGCGAAATCGACCTCGAGCACGTCGGCCTCGATCACCGAGAGCTGCGGATGCGCGCGCAGGCGCCGCGCAAGGTCCCGGTCGATCTCGATCACGGTGAGCCGGCCGAGCCGCTCGACCAGCGGCTGCGTCAGCACGGCCAGGCCCGGACCGATCTCGACCATCGCCTGGCCGGCGCGCGGCGCGATCGCGCGCACGATCGCATCGACCACGGCCGGATCGGTCAGGAAATGCTGACCGAACCGCTTGCGCGCCACATGGCTGTCGGGCGCGGCGGCCATGCGGCCCCCCGCTACTGCGGCGGCTCCCGGTATTCGACGTAGGCGCGGCTGCGCACGTCCTGCGCCCAGGTGGCGTAGGCTTCGTTCAGCTTTCTCTGGCGCAGCATGTTGCGCGCCACTTCGCGCTGCTGCCCGCGATTGAGCTGCTCTTCGCGCCTTCCGAGCAACTGGATCAGGTGCACGCCGAAGCGGGTGATCACCGGCTCGCTGATCTCGCCCGGCGACAGCGCGTCGACCGCGGCCTGGAACGCGGGCACGAACTGGCCGGGGTTGGACCAGCCCAGATCGCCGCCGTCGGCCGCGCTCGCGTCCTGCGAGTATTCGCGCGCCAGCGCCCCAAAATCCGCCTGCTTGGCCAGAATGCGCTGGCGCATGTCGAGCAGGCGCGCGCGCGCCTGCGCTTCGGTCAGCTGCGGCCCGGTGCGCAGCAGGATGTGGCGCACGTGGCTCTGCGCAACGGTGACCGGCACCCCGACCACCTGCCGGTCGACGACCTTGAGAATGTGAAACCCCGCGCCCGATCGCACCGGACCGACGATGCTGCCGACCGGCGCGTCGCGCGTCGATTCGACGAACAGCGTCGGGTACTTGTCGGCCGGGTGCAGCCCCATCTGGCCGCCGTTGCCGCGGGTGGCGGCCGAATACTGGTCGACCAGCGTGGCGAAGTCGGCGCCGGCGCGCGCGCGGTCCGCCACCTGCTGCGCCCGCGCCTGCAGCGCCTTCACCTGCGCGTCGCTCGCGCCCTCGGGCACGGCGATCAGCACCTGCGCGAGGTTGATCTCGACCCCCTGCTCCTGCGCGCTGCCCTCCTGCTCGCGCAGGAACGCGTCCACGTCCAGGTCGCTGACCTGCACCTTGGGATCGACCTCGCGCTCGCGCAGTCTGGAGAGCAGGATCTCGTTGCGCAGCTCGTCGTGGAACTCCTTCAGGCCGATGCCCTGGGCCGCGAGCTGGCTGCGCAGCCCGGCCACGTCGGTCTGGTTCTGCCGTGCCAGGTTGCGCTCGGCCTGCGTGAGCATGTCCGCGTCGACCCGGATCCCGAGTTCGCGCGCCTGCTGCAGCTGCGCCGTCTCGCTGATCAGGCGTTCGAGCACTTGCCGCGCGAGCACCGCGTGCGGGGGCAGCGGCTGGCCCTGCTTCTGCAGCTCCGGCAGCACGCGCGCCAGCCGCGCCTGCACCTCGCCGTTCGTGATCGGTTCGGAATTGACCACGGCCACGATGTAGTCCGCGGTGCGCGACGCGCTCGCCGGCTGCGCGGCCGACGCCGGGGCCGCGGCCGGCGAAGCGAGCCTCGGGCCGGCGGACGGCAGCCGCAGGCCCTGCGCCAGCGCGGGCAGGCTCGCCGCCAGCAGAAAGCCGAACAGGAACGAGGAAAGAGCGCGTCGAATCATGGTGCGAGCGGGTGCGGAAAACGGTCGATGGAGGGAGTGCGGCCTGCGGTCAGTAATAGTTGCTGAAGCGGCTCGGCGTGCTGACCTGCTCGCGCAGGTACTGGTAGTACGGAATATTGGCCTTGAGCGCCCCCAGCGGGCTCGAGCCCAGCCGCGAGAAGCCGACGAATTCGAGCTGGAACTGGACGCTGGTGTTGGTCGTCAGCGCGCTGGTCTGGAGCTTCTCGAGCACGATGCGCCCGATCCAGCACCCCGCATCGTACTCGAGGCCGAACACCGTGTTGACCAGCTGGTGGTCGATCATGCTGTAGTTCAGCCGCCCCACACTGTACCAGCGGCCGTCGCCCAGGCCCTGGCCGGGCGGCAGGGACTGATCCCGTTGGCCCCACAGGTCGTTCAGCGGCCACTGCCAGCTCACGTCCCACTGCCGCGTCGAGTTGCTCGGCGTGATCGTGTCGATGTACTTGGTATAGGCCGCGTTGACCACGCGGTACGGCCCGGCCCGGTAGTGCCCGCCGATCGACGAGCTCAGCGACTCGTGCGTCTTGGCGTTGATCTGCTCGGTGGCGTCGAACGACCACTTGGGCGACCAGTTGATCGAGGTGCCGAGCAGCAGGTCGCTGAAACCGACCGGATCGGGCGAGCCGCCCGGCAGCGTCACCTGCTGCGGCTTGAAGCGCAGCCGCTGCGCGATGCCGAAGCGGGCCGCCTCGGCGCCGCTCTCCGGGTCGATCAGCCGCGAGGTCACGCCCAGCGTCAGCAGGTCGGCGTCGGCGATGCGGTCGTTGCCGCTGAACGTGTTCTCGGTGAACACGGTGGCGAAGTTGAAGTCGTTCAGCGCCGAGTCGTAGTTCGGGATCAGGCTCTGGTCGCGGTACGGCGTGTACACATAGAACGCGCGCGGCTCCAGCGTCTGCGTGAACTTGCGGCCGAAGAAGCTCGCGTCGCGCTCGAACACCAGGCCGTTGTCCAGGCTGAAGGTCGGCACCGTGCGCGCCGCGCTGGTCGCGCCGTTCGCCAGCGGCGTGTTGAACTCGTAGCTGGTCGCGTTCAGCATCAGCTTCGGGATCACGAACCAGCCCGGCGCCTGGAATGGATAGCTGACCTGCGCCAGCGCGTACGAGCGCACCCCGTTCGGCTGCAGCGTCAGTGCCTGGTCGGCGCTGAAATGCGTGGCGTCGCCGGTCACCGAGAAGTCGAAGCCGCCGGCGTCGAGCCGGGAGTAGCTGCTGGTGAGCTGCGGCAGCCGGTCGTACGGCGGCGTGACCGGCGAGCCCGCCTCCTGCAGCGTCTGCCATTTGAGCGTGCGCGCGGTCGTGACCCAGTGGCCCTGCGTCAAGGTCAGCGAGCCGTCGTTCGGAAGCACCTGCTGGATCAGCGTCGGCAGCGCATGCGGGAAGTCGATCGCGTAGTTGTCGTCGCTGACCCGGTTCAGGTTCAGGTTGAAGCCGAGCTTGCCGAGCGCGGTGTCCCAGCCGCCGGAATCGACGGACGCGTACGACCAGCGCGAGCGGTCGCGCAACTGGTCGCTGGGCATGTAGTTGAGCGCGACCTGCCCGCGGTACGGCTGCTCGAGGAAGCGGAATTCGGCGCCGAGGTTGACGCCGCGCTTGCTCATCACGTCCGGGTACAGCGTCGCGTCGCGGTTCGGCGCGATGTCCCAGTAGTACGGCGCGACCACCTCGGCGCCGTTCACGCTCGACAGCCCGATGGTCGGCGGCAGGAAGCCCGACTTGCGCTTGTCGGTCAGCGGAAAGCTCATCGCCGGGATCGGCAGGATCGGCACGCCCTCGAAGTACAGCTTCGCGCCGTCGGCCTGGCCCACCTCCTCGTCCATGTCGAACTTGACGGTGTTGGCCTTCAGGATCCAGGCCGGCATCCAGCTCGGGCCCGGCTCGCGCTGGCAGGTGGTGTAGGTCGCGTTGTGCACGACCGAATGCTTGTCGTCGATGAAGTCGATCCGGTCCGCGTGGCCATACGCGTCGTTCTTCAGGAAACGGTAATCGGGCGAGGTGAACGAGCCCTCGAACGCATCGACGTTGAGCTCGGCCGCCGGGCCGGTGTAGACGTTGCCGTCGCGGTCGATCAGCACATGGCCGTTCGCGCGCGCAAGGTCCTCGGCCTGGTCGTAGTCGAGCCGGTCGGCGCGGATCATCGTGTCGCCGCGGCGCAGTTCGGCCGCACCCTCGGCCTGGGCCTGCACGCCGACCTGGCCCGACAGCTGCTCGCCGGTGATGAAGGTCGGCAGCTCGCGGCGCACGGCCTCGTCGGGCGGCTGCTCCTGCAGCATCGGGCTCGTCTTGAGCACCAGCGGCGGCTCGTCGGACGGCTGCGCCGGCTGCGACTGCTGCGCCTGCGCGGCCAGGCCGTGCAGCATCGCCGCCACCACCCAGGCCGTGCGAGCGATGCGGCAGTGCGGCGGCGGACGAGTGATTGCGTGCATCTGCGAAGGGCTGTCGGCGACGCTTGCATCCCGCGGCGCCTGATCGCTCCGGGCCGGCGAAGGCGGCAGGCCGGCGCGACCCGGGTTTGTAGAATCGATTATCCATGAGCGATGTGAAGTCCACGGCTGCGGCCGCTACTATGTCCACCGCTTCACCGGCCGCGGCGCCGGACCCGTCCGCAGTGCACAAGGACACCCTGCCCTCGGTGCATTGGGACGACCCGGCGCGCGCCGCCGCGTTCGAGCGCTGGCTCGCCGCGCTTCAGCCCCTTCACGGCCTGCTGCCGGCAAGCCTGCGCCCTGCGTCCGCCGACGCGAGCTTCCGCCGCTATCTGCGCATCGATTCGACCGTGGGCACGAGCTTCATCGTGATGGACGCGCCGCCCGCGCATGAAGACTGCCGCCCGTTCGTGAAGGTGGCCGGCCTGATGCGCGAGGCCGGCCTCGAGGTGCCTCGGATCCTGGCCTGGGACGAGGCGCTCGGCTTCATGCTGCTGACCGATCTCGGGAACCACACGCTGCTGGAACGGCTCGATGCGCAGCAGCCCGATGCCGCGCGGCCCTTGCTCCTGCAGGCGGCCGAGCTGCTCGTCGCCTGGCAGCGCGCCTCAACCCCCGGCGTGCTGCCGCCGTACGACGAGGCGCTGCTGCAGCGCGAGCTCGCGCTGTTCCCGGACTGGTACCTGGCCCGGCATCGCGGCGTGAGCCTGAGCGAGGCCGAGCGCGCGCAGCTTTCGCAGCAGTTCGACCTGATCGTCGGGCGTTGCCTCGCCGCGCCCAGCGTCTACGTGCACCGCGACTTCATGCCGCGCAACCTGATGGCGCCGCGCACCCCCGGCGGCCCTTTGGGCGTGCTCGACTTCCAGGACGCGGTGTACGGCCCGCTCTCCTACGACATCGCCAGCCTGATGCGCGACGCGTTCATCAGCTGGGACGAGGAGTTCGTGCTCGACATCACGGTGCGCTACTGGGAGCGCGCGCGCCGCGCCGGGCTGATGGACTTCGAGGACTGGCACCGCGACTTCGGCGCGTTCTACCGCGCGGTCGAGTGGATGGGGCTGCAGCGGCACCTGAAGGTCGCCGGCATCTTCGCGCGGCTGACGCTGCGCGACGGCAAGCCCA
The DNA here is from genome assembly GCA_018241985.1 of Pseudomonadota bacterium. GTDB lineage: Bacteria > Pseudomonadota > Gammaproteobacteria > Burkholderiales > Burkholderiaceae_C > Rhodoferax_A. The sequence goes on from JAFECV010000094.1 coordinate 5,924, forward strand.
AGTACCTGGCGGATGCGCCGCGCTTCATCGCCTACATCCGCGCCACCGCGAGCCGCTACGCGGAACTCGCGCCGCTGCTGCGTCTCATCGACCGCGCCGAAGGGCAGGTCGCCGCGAGCGGCTTCGCGTTCGGCCGGATCTGATCGTTTTCCCGTTCAAGACAAGACAGGACGCTGGCTGTCAGCTACTGTATCGATAGCAAACGACGCACCGCCATGCCACCGATGCCGCCGATGCCGACTGCCCCGCGCCTGTACTGCCCCGGCCCGCTGCAGGGCGGCGCGGTGCGCGCGCTGCCGGCGGGCGCCGCGCGCCACGCCCAGGTGCTGCGGCTGCAGCCGGGCGATGCGCTGGTGTTGTTCGACGGCAGTGGCGGCGAGTGGGATGCCTGCATCGCGCGCATGGGCCGCAGCGAGGTGCTGGTCGAGACGCTGCGGCACCGCCCGGTCGAGCGCGAAGCGGCGCGCCGCGTGCATCTGGCGGCCGCCTGCATCGCGGCCGAACGCATGGACTGGCTGATCGAGAAGGCGACCGAACTCGGCGCAGTCGGCATCACGCCGATCCTGGCCGCTCGCAGCGCGGCGCGCTTCGGCGCCGAGCGTGCCGAGCGGCGCCTCGCGCACTGGCGCGCGATCGCGCAGGCGGCCTGCGAGCAATGCGGACGCAATCGCCTGCCGCGGATCGAGCCGATCAGCAGCCTGGGCGACTGGCTGGCCGCGCTCGCCGGGCGTCCGGCAACCGGCGGTGCCCCGATTCCTCTTGATACGCCCGATCCGGCCCCCGGCGACGCCGTGCCGGGAACCGACGCCGGCCCGCGGCTGCTGCTGTCGCTAGCCCCCGGCGCGACGGCGCTCGGTGCGGTCGCAGCCCAGGCGACCCGAGGAACCGGCGCGGTCACGTTGCTGTCCGGCCCCGAAGGCGGTTTCAGCCCGGACGAGGAGGCCGCCGCGCAGGCCGCGGGTTTTCAAACGGTGACGCTGGGCGAGCGCGTGCTGCGCGCAGAGACCGCGCCGCTGGCCGCGCTGGCTGCGCTGACCCTGCTTTGACGCAGCCATTGCTCCATTTTTAATAGCAAACTACGAAGGCTGATCCTTCGTTTGCGGCCGATTTCTTTCAAAATTCGGAGCCAGCGGCGACACGGCCGGGTCGGCGCACGCGGCGGCCAAGCCACCCATCCGAATCGGTCTGATAATGGGCCGCTGCAAACTTTTTTATGAGGAAACATCATGGGACTGCTTGATTCGATCATCGGTGCGGTGGCCGGCGGACAAGGAGCGCAGGGCGGCCTGGGCGGGCTGCTCGGCGCGGTCACGAGCAATCCGCAGATACTGCAGGCGCTCGGCGGGTTGCTGGGCAACGACGGCGAGCATGGCGGCCTGGGCGGGCTGACGGCCAAGTTCGAGCAGGCCGGCCTTGGCAACGTGATCGGCTCGTGGGTCGGCAACGGCGCGAACCAGCCGGTCAGCGGCGATCAGTTGACCCAGGTGCTGGGCTCGGGCGCGATCGGCCAGATCGCCGCCAAGCTGGGCGTGAACCCGGATCAGGCGGCCGGGCAGCTGTCCAGCCTGCTGCCGGCGCTGGTCAACCACCTGACGCCGAACGGCCAGGCGCCGGCGGGCGGGCTCGGCAACGCGGGCGAGCTGACTGCGATGCTCGGCAGCTTGCTCCAGAAAGCGTAGCGGCAGGCAAGCCACCGGCGCGGGCTTGCCGGTGGTTTGA
>JAFECV010000095.1 GCA_018241985.1 Pseudomonadota bacterium
CGCATTTCGCGCTGCAGCTCATCGATGCGGCCGAGCCGGCGCTGCTCGATGCGCTCGCGCTGCCGCTGGTCGCGACCAGCTCGCACGGCGGCCCGGTGCTCGGCGAGGCGCCGCTGCCCGCGCCCTGCGCCTGGGTGTTCGGGCATGAAGGGCAGGGCATAGGGCCCGAGCTGATGCGCCGCTGCGAGCTGCGCGTGCGCGTTGAACAGCCTGGTGGCGAGGAGTCGCTGAACGTCGCCGCCGCCGCCGCGATCTGCCTGCACGCGAGCGCCGCCGCGTTCGCGGGCCGGCAGCTATAATTAAGGGCTTTTCAAAAGCGGCTTCGTCCGAGTTCCATTCCAGAGCAAGACCCCCACAAGAGCAGCCGGCAAGAGTCGTCTCTTGCACTCGCTTGGGCGAACCGCGATCAACCCGGAGAACCCAGTGCTTTTGTCGCTACAGGGAAACTTCCCACCCGCCATCCTGGCGCTCGCGGACGGCACGGTCTTTGTCGGCAAATCCATCGGGGCTCCCGGCTCCACCGTCGGCGAGGTGGTGTTCAACACCGCGATGACCGGCTACCAGGAGATCCTGACCGATCCCAGCTACCGGCAGCAGATCGTCACGCTGACCTATCCGCATATCGGCAACTACGGCGTGAACCCCGAGGATGTCGAGGCCCGGCGCATCCACGCGGCCGGTCTCGTGATCAAGGATCTGCCGCTCGTCGCGTCGAACTTCCGCAAGACGCTGACCCTGTCCGAATACCTGCAGCGCGAGAGCACGGTGGCCATCGCCGGCATCGACACGCGCCGTCTTACGCGCCACCTGCGCACGCTCGGTGCGCAGAACGGCTGCATCCTGGGGCTTGAGGCCCCGTTCGACGAGGTGACGCCGGCGCTGGTGGACCGGGCCGTGTTGCTGGCACGCGGCGCGCCGTCGATGGCCGGGCTCGATCTCGCCAAGGTCGTGACGACCCCGCAGCCGTACGACTGGACGCAGACCCAGTGGCGGCTCGCGAACGCGGACGGCAAGCCGGGTTACGGCGAGCAGGCGGCGCCGAAGTACCACGTGGTCGCGTACGACTGGGGCGTGAAGAACAACATCCTGCGCATGCTCGCCGAGCGCGGCTGCCGCGTGACCGTGGTCGCGGCGCAGACCCCGGCGGCCGAGGTGCTGGCGCTGCATCCCGACGGCGTGTTCCTGTCGAACGGCCCGGGCGACCCCGAGCCCTGCGACTACGCGATCACCGCGACGCGCGAACTGATCGAATCGGGCGTGCCGGTGTTCGGCATCTGCCTGGGGCACCAGATCATGGCGCTCGCGTCCGGCGCGAAGACCTTCAAGATGAAGTTCGGGCACCACGGCGCGAACCATCCGGTGCAGGACCTCGACACCGGGCGCGTCAGCATCACCAGCCAGAACCACGGGTTCGCGGTCGATCCGGCGACGCTGCCGGCGAACCTGCGCGCCACCCATGTCAGCCTGTTCGACGGCACGCTGCAGGGCATGGCCCGCACCGACCGGCCCGCGTTCTGCTTCCAGGGTCACCCGGAAGCGAGCCCCGGCCCGCACGACATCGGCTACCTGTTCGACCGCTTCGTCGCGCTGATGGCGAAGCGGGCCGAGCCTGCCGCGGAGAAGCACTGAATGCCCAAGCGCACCGACATCAAGACCATCCTGATCATCGGCGCCGGGCCGATCGTGATCGGCCAGGCCTGCGAGTTCGACTACTCGGGCGTGCAGGCCTGCAAGGCGCTGCGCGAGGAAGGCTACCGGGTCGTGCTGATCAACAGCAACCCGGCGACCATCATGACCGATCCGGCGACCGCCGACGTGATCTACATCGAGCCGATCAACTGGCAGACGGTCGAGAAGATCATCGTGCGCGAGCGCCCCGACGCGATCCTGCCGACGATGGGCGGCCAGACCGCGCTCAACTGCGCGCTCGACCTGTGGCACAACGGCGTGCTCGACAAGTACAAGGTCGAGCTGATCGGCGCGTCGCCCGAGGCGATCGACAAGGCCGAGGACCGCCAGAAGTTCAAGGACGCGATGACGCGGATCGGCCTGGCCTCGGCGCGCTCGGGCGTCGTGCACAGCATGGAGGATGCCTGGGCGGTGCAGAAGCGCGTCGGCTTCCCGACCGTGGTCCGCCCGAGCTTCACGCTCGGTGGCACCGGCGGCGGCATCGCCTACAACGCCGAGGAGTTCGAGGCGATCGCCCGGCGCGGCCTCGAGACCTCGCCGACCAACGAGCTGCTGATCGAGGAGTCGCTGCTCGGCTGGAAGGAATTCGAGATGGAGGTGGTGCGCGACAAGGCCGACAACTGCATCATCGTCTGCTCGATCGAGAACCTCGACCCGATGGGCGTGCACACCGGCGACTCGATCACGGTCGCGCCGGCGCAGACGCTGTCGGACAAGGAATACCAGATCATGCGCGACGCCAGCCTCGCGGTGCTGCGCGAGATCGGGGTCGACACCGGCGGCTCGAACGTGCAGTTCGCGGTCAACCCCGACGACGGGCGCATGGTCGTGATCGAGATGAACCCGCGCGTGTCGCGCTCGTCGGCGCTGGCGTCCAAGGCCACCGGCTTTCCGATCGCCAAGGTCGCGGCCAAGCTCGCGGTCGGCTACCTGCTGTCCGAGCTGCGCAACGAGATCACCGGCGGCGAGACGCCGGCGAGCTTCGAGCCGACGATCGACTACGTCGTGACCAAGGTGCCGCGCTTTGCGTTCGAGAAGTTCCCGCAGGCCGATCCGCGGCTGACGACGCAGATGAAATCGGTCGGCGAGGTGATGGCGATGGGCCGCACCTTCCAGGAATCGTTCCAGAAGGCGCTGCGCGGCCTGGAGGTCGGCGTCGACGGCATGAACGAGAAGACGCAGGACCGCGAGGTGCTCGAGAAGGAGCTGGGCGAGCCCGGCCCGGAGCGGATCTGGTACGTCGGCGACGCGTTCGCGCAGGGCATGACGGTGGACGAGGTGTTCGAGCTGACCCGGATCGACCGGTGGTTCCTGGCGCAGATCGAGCAGATCGTGAAGATCGAGCTCGAACTCGAGACCGTGACGCTGGCCGACATCGACGCGGCGACGCTGCGCGCGCTCAAGCAGAAAGGGTTCTCGGACCGGCGCCTCGCGCGCCAGCTCAAGACCACCGACACCGCGATCCGCGAGCTGCGCCAGCGGCTCGGCGTGCGCCCGGTCTACAAGCGGGTCGACACCTGCGCCGCCGAATTCGCGACCAGGACGGCGTACATGTACTCGACCTACGAGGCCGAGGGCGGCGAGAACGAGGCCGATCCGAGCGACCGCAAAAAAATCATCGTGCTCGGCGGCGGGCCGAACCGGATCGGGCAGGGCATCGAGTTCGACTACTGCTGCGTGCACGCGGCGCTCGCGCTGCGCGAGGACGGCTACGAGACCATCATGGTCAACTGCAACCCCGAGACCGTCTCGACCGACTACGACACCTCGGACCGGCTCTACTTCGAGCCGGTGACGCTGGAAGACGTGCTCGAGATCGTCGACCTCGAAAAGCCGACCGGCGTGATCGTGCAGTACGGCGGGCAGACGCCGCTGAAATTGGCGCTCGACCTGGAAGCCTGCGGCGTGCCGATCATCGGCACCGCGCCCGACATGATCGACGCGGCCGAGGACCGCGAGCGGTTCCAGAAGCTGCTCGAGTCGCTCGAGCTGCGCCAGCCGCCGAACGCGACCGCGCGCACCGAGGACGAGGCGCTGGCGAAGGCGGCGGCGCTCGGCTACCCGCTGGTGGTGCGCCCGAGCTACGTGCTCGGCGGACGTGCGATGGAGATCGTGCACGAGCAGCGCGACCTCGAGCGCTACATGCGCGAGGCGGTCAAGGTCAGCAACGACGCACCGGTGCTGCTCGACCGCTTCCTCAGCGATGCGATCGAGTGCGACGTCGACGCGGTGCGCGACGCGAAGGGCCGCGTCTTCATCGGCGGCGTGATGGAGCACATCGAGCAGGCCGGCGTGCACTCGGGCGACTCGGCCTGCTCGCTGCCGCCGTACTACCTGAAGGCCCCGACGATTGCGGAGCTCAAGCGCCAGACCGCCGCGATGGCCCAGGCGCTCGCCGTGGTCGGGCTGATGAACGTGCAGTTCGCGATCCAGGAGGTCGACGAGGGCGGCACGAAGAGGGATGTGATCTACGTGCTCGAAGTCAACCCGCGCGCGTCGCGCACCGTGCCGTTCGTCAGCAAGGCCACCGGCGTCCCGCTCGCCAAGGTGGCGGCGCGCTGCATGGTCGGCCAGACGCTGGAGTCGCAGGGCGTGCTGCACGAGGTCACGCCGCCGTACTTCAGCGTGAAGGAGGCGGTGTTCCCGTTCGTCAAGTTCCCGGGCGTCGACACCATCCTCGGCCCGGAGATGAAGTCGACCGGCGAGGTGATGGGGGTCGGCCGCACCTTCGGCGAGGCCTACGTGAAGTCGCAGATCGGCGCCGGCACGAAGCTGCCGCGCTCGGGCAAGGTCTTCATCTCGGTGAAGAACGGCGACAAGCCGCGCGCGGTCGAGGTCGCGCGCCACCTGGCGGCGATGGGGTTCGAACTGGTCGCGACCAAGGGCACCGCGGCCGCGATCACCGCCGCCGGCCTCGCCTGCGGCAGCGTGAACAAGGTCACCGAAGGGCGTCCGCACATCGTCGACATGATCAAGAACGACGAGATCGCGCTGGTCGTCAACACGGTCGAGGAGCGGCGCAACGCGATCACCGATTCGCGCCAGATCCGCACCTCGGCGCTGCAGGCGCGGGTGCCGACCATCACCACGATCTTCGGCGCCGAGGCGGCGGTCGAAGGCATGCGCCGGATGGACGACCTGGGCGTGTACTCGCTGCAGGAGCTGCACGCGCAGCTCGCCGCCTGAAGTGGAACACCCCCAGGCTGCGCGCGCTGCGCGTCGCTTCGCCCGGTGCTCGCCGCCAGAGGCGACGGCCCTTCGGTCTGTCCGGACCTGCGCAGGCAGGTCCGGAGCCGAAGACCTCAGCCCCCTCGAAGGGGGCACCGCCAGCGGACGGGCGTAGCCCGCTCCGCGGCGGTCGCTTGCACGGCCTGCTCCGCGGCCATCTGTCTCATTGCGTTTCGTATGCCGCTGGGGATGGAACGTCCCATGAAAAACTGGTAATTCGGGCATAATGAGCGCACTGATACCGCCGAACGGCAACGCTCGGCGGTTTGCTTTTGGAGGAAACGAATGTCCACCATGCCCATCACCCGGCGCGGCGCCGAGAAACTCAAGGCAGAACTGCACCGCCTGAAGACCAAGGATCGGCCCGAGGTGATCAGCGCGATCGCCGAGGCGCGCTCGCACGGCGACCTGAGCGAGAACGCCGAGTACGAGGCGGCCAAGGACCGCCAGGGCTTCATCGAGAGCCGGATCAAGGACGTCGAGGGCAAGCTGTCGGCCGCGCAGGTGATCGACCCCGCGGGGCTCGATGCCGGCGGCCGCGTGGTGTTCGGCTGCACCGTGGAGCTGGAAGAACAGAGCACCGGCCAGCAGGTGCAATACCAGATCGTCGGCGAGGACGAAGCCGACCTGAAGCTCGGCCTGATCAATGTGTCGAGCCCGATCGCGCGCGCGCTGATCGGCAAGGAGGAGGGTGACACCGCCGAGGTGCAGGCGCCGGGCGGCATCCGCAGCTACGAAATCGTTGCGGTGCATTACCGCTGAGCGACTGCCGACGCCATGGCACGCGTCGCTGCGCTGGTCTCGGCCCTGTGGTGGGGGAGCCTGAGCACGATCGGCTTCCTCGTCGTCCCGCTGTTGTTCGCCTATCTGCCGACCCGCGCGATCGCCGGCGGCATGGCGGCGCGGCTGTTTGCGGCGCAGACCTGGGTATCGCTCGCCTGCGGGCTGGCGCTGCTCGTCATTTCTCGTACAAAAGCGGCTGAAGCCGGCGCACCGCCTTCGTACCTTGCTATCGGTTTGATAGTTTTCGCGATGCTGCTCGCGCTGCTGGCGCAGTTCGTCGTCGCGCCGCATATCGTCGCGCGCGACAATCTCAAACTCTGGCACGGCGTCGGCAGCGTGATGTACCTGCTGCAATGGGCGAGCGTAGCCGTGGTGCTGTGGCTGGGTGCCGCGCACCCGGCCGGCTGAGCGTGCAGGGCGATCCGGCATGCGTTGATGGAGGCGGGCGCAAGTGGAATCTCAGATCGTTGAAATCGACGTGACGAGCTGGCAGCAGCTCGGGCCCGATGCGGGCCGCACGCTCGCGCTCGAGGCCGGCAAGGTGCTGTTCTTCCCGCGGCTCGGCTTCGATCTGCTGCCGAAGGAAAAGGCGCTGCTCGATCCGCGGGTGCTGTCGCCGAAGTCGCGCAACATCAGCCTGGACGCAGAGGGCGCGCTGCACGGCGCCAGTGGCGACGCCGCGACGCTGCAGGCGCTCTCCGCGATGGTCGGGCGCTTTCGCGCGCAGTCGCAGCAGCTGATCGCGGCGCTGCTGCCGGCCTATGTGGCGCATCTGCGGCTCGCGCCGACCAGCTACCGGCCGATGCAGGTCGAGTCGCGCCGGCAGTCCTGGCGCGCGGACGACCGGCGCCTGCATGTCGACGCGTTTCCTTCGCGGCCGAACCGCGGTGAGCGCATCCTGCGCGTGTTCACGAACGTGAACCCGGCCGGCCTGCCGCGGGTGTGGCGCGTCGGCGAGCCGTTCGAAACCGTGGCGCGGCGCTTCCTGCCGCGCGCCAAGCCCTATTCGGCGTGGCAGGCGCGGGCGCTGCGGCTGCTCCACGTGACCAAGGCGCTGCGCTCCGAATACGACCACCTGATGCTGCAGCTGCACGACGGGATGAAGGGCGATGCGGCGTACCAGCAGGACTCGCAGCAGGTCACGGTGCCGTTCCCTGCCGGATCGATCTGGGTCTGCTTTTCCGACCAGGCCTCGCATGCGGTGATGTCCGGGCAGTACATGCTGGAGCAGACGCTGTTTCTCGCGCCCGAGCACCAATACCACCCGGAGGCCAGCCCGCTCGCGATCCTGACGCGGCTCGCGGGCCGTCCGCTGGTCGGAGCGGGTGCGGGCTGATCCGGCGCCGTACGGCGGCCTACTCCCGCCAGTGCTGCTCGACCCAACTCGCCGGGCGCAGCGCGCGAAAACGCCGGTTGCGGCGTCCGGCCAGTGCGTCGGGCGGATTGCATTCGCCGTGGAAGATCACGATGCGCGCGCCCGGCGGCACCTGCGGCTCGCGCCAGTAGCTCGCCGGCCAGTGCGGAATGCTCTGGTACTTGAAGCTCGGGCACCAGGCCGCGGGCCAGTAGCGCAGCCGGCCTTGGGCGTGCAGGAAGTCCGACAGATAGGTCTGCTCGTTGCGATAGCGCGCCTGCACCTCGTCGGCGTGGGCGCGGAAATAGTCCAGCACGTCGCCATGCGCGCCGATCTTGAAGCGGTACACCGACGAATTGCCGGTGATGCGCCGGGCCTGCCACGCGCGCCGGTAGTCGCGGATGATCAGGAATTCGCCTGGTTCCTCGAAGAACGCATCCAGATCGCCGACGATCACGACATCGACATCGAGAAACAGCGCGGTACCGCGCAGCCCGTACAGGTCCGG
>JAFECV010000096.1 GCA_018241985.1 Pseudomonadota bacterium
CCAAGCCCGATCCGCGGCGGTCGCTTGAACGGCCTGCTCCGCGGCCTCTCGAACCCGTTTCGTACGATGCGGGTGGCTCGCAGCGCTTCGGATAACCGATATGTACACCACGCTGATTTCCGCCGAGCAACTGCAGGCGCTGCAACGCAGCAGCCAGCCGCTCCGGGTGTTCGACTGCAGCTTCGATCTGATGCAGCCGGCCGCCGGCCGCGCGCAGTACCGCGAGTCCCATGTCCCCGGCGCAGTTTATGCGGATCTCGATGCCGCGCTCAGCGCGCATGGGCAAGACGATGCGGCTTCGGGCGGCCGACATCCACTCCCGGCGCGCGAGCGGTTCGCGCAGTGGCTGGGCCATGCGGGCCTTTCCAACGACATGCAGGCCGTGGTCTACGACCGGCAGCGCGCCAACTACTGCGGGCGCCTCTGGTGGATGCTCAAGTGGGCCGGGCACGAGGCGGTCGCGGTGCTGGACGGCGGCCTGCAGGCCTGGGTCGCCGCGGGCGGTGCGGTCGAGAGCGGTGACGCGCCCGCTCCGGCGCCGGCGCGGTTCGCGCTGTCGGAGGCGCGAGCCACGCTGGTCGGCACCAGTGAAGTCTCGGCCCGACTCGGCCGCGCCGCGCAGACACTGATCGACGCGCGCGCCGCGCCGCGCTTTCGCGGCGAGACCGAGCCGCTCGATCCGGTGGCGGGTCATATCCCGGGCGCGTTGAACCGCCCGTTCGGCGACAACCTGGGCGCGGACGGCAGGTTCAAATCCGCGGCCCAGTTGCGCGCCGAATTCGAAGCCCTGCTCGGCGGCCACGACCCGGCCACCGTGGTGCACCACTGCGGCAGCGGCGTGAGCGCGGTGCCGAACGTGATCGCGATGGAACTCGCGGGCCTGGGGCGCGCGGCGCTGTACGCCGGCAGCTGGAGCGAATGGAGCCGCACACCCGGCCTGCCCTGCGCAAAGGGCTGAGCGCGGCTGCCGCGCTGCACCGGCTCGGCCTCGCGCGTCGGCGCCGGAATCCACTGCCAAAGTCACGGTCAAGAGGCCGTGCCGAGAGACCGCTGAGTTACCATCGCCAGCGATGAATCCTGCATTCCGCCACGTGGCGTTGATCGGCAAGTACCAGGGCACTGCGCCCGGCGCGCAGACCGAAGCCTCGCGCCGGGTGCTGGAAGACATCGCCGGCTTCGTCGGCCAGCAAGGCTGCACCGTGTCGTTCGAGCTCGAAACGGCGACGAGCTTCGGCCTGGACCGCCGCTCCGCGCTCGATGCCGAGGCGATCGGCGCGCAGTGCGACCTGGGCCTGGTGGTCGGCGGCGACGGCACCATGCTCAGCATCGGCCGGCGCCTGGCGCGCCACGGCGTGCCGCTGATCGGGATCAACCAGGGGCGCCTGGGCTTCATCACCGACATTCCGCTCGAGGGCTACCAGGCGGCGCTCACCGCGATGCTGCGCGGCGAATACGACGAGGACCACCGCAGCCTGATCGAGGCGCGCGTGCTGCGCGACGGCGACTGCGTGTTCGAGGCGCTGGCGATGAACGACGTGGTGGTCAACCGCAGCGGCACCGCCGGCATGATGGAGCTGCGGGTCGAGGTCGACGGCCATTTCGTCGCGAACCAGCGCGCCGACGGCCTGATCATCGCCACGCCGACCGGCTCCACCGCCTATGCGCTGTCGGCCGGCGGCCCGCTGGTGCACCCGGCCATTCCCGGCTGGCTGCTCGTGCCGATCGCGCCGCATACCTTGTCGAATCGGCCGATCGTGCTGGCGGATCAATCCGAGGTCGCTATTGAAATAGTAGCGGGCCGCGCCGTCAGCGCGAATTTCGACATGCAATCGCTCGCCTCGCTGGTGCGCGGCGACCGCATCGTCGTGCGGCGCTCGCAGCACCGGGTGCGCTTTCTGCATCCGCGCGGCTGGAGCTATTTCGACACGCTGCGCAAGAAGCTGCACTGGAACGAGGGAGGCTCCTGACCGTGGCGCTCCGGCGGCTGGCGCTGCGCGACTTCGTGATCGTGCACGAGCTCGAGCTCGACCTGGCCGACGGCTTCACCGCGCTGACCGGCGAGACCGGCGCCGGCAAGTCGATCCTGATCGATGCGCTGCAGCTCGCGCTGGGCACGCGCGCCGATGCCGGCGCGGTGCGCGAGGGCGCCGCCCGCACCGAGGTCTGCGCCGAATTCGATGCCACCGCCGCCGCGGCCGACTGGCTGGCCGAGGCCGGGTTCGACGCCGCCGACACGTTGCTGCTGCGCCGCGTCGTCGATGCGCAGGGCAAGAGCCGGGCCTGGATCAACGGCAGCCCGGCCACCGCCGCACAGTTGCGCGAGCTCGGCGACGGCCTGCTCGACATCCACGGCCAACACGCGTGGCAGAGCCTGACGCGGCCGGCCGCGGTGCGTGCACTGCTCGACGCCTATGCCGGAATCGACATCCAGCCGCTCTCGCAACTGTGGCAGCGCTGGCGCGAGGCGCGGAATGCCGCGGAAGCGGCCCGCAGCACGCAGGACACGATGCGGCAGGAGGCCGAGCGCCTCGCGTGGCAGATCGCCGAGGTCGACAAACTCGCGCCCGGCGCCGACGAATGGGACGAACTCAGTGCGGCGCACACGCGCCTCGGCCATGCGCAGGCGCTGCAGGACGCCGCCCGCGAGGCGCTGCGCGGCCTGGCCGGCGACGGCGAAGCGGCGGTGCAGACGGCCCTTTCGCGCGCCCACGCGGCGCTACACAATTTGAAGCACGTCGAGAGCGAATTCATTGGGCTTGCGGATATTCTGGCATCCAGCCTCGCGCAGGTGCAGGACGCCGCGCATTCGCTGCAGGCGTATCTGCGCCGCACCGACCTCGACCCGGACCGGCTCGCCGAGCTCGACGCGCGCATGTCGCTGTGGGTCACGCTCGCGCGGCGCTACCGGCGCACCCCGGCCGAACTGCCGGCGCAGTGGCAGGCCTGGAAAGAGGAACTGGCGCGGCTCGACCAGGCCGCCGACCTCGCGGCACTCGATGCGGCCGAGCAGCAGGCCGAGCGCGACTACCTCGCCGCGGCCCGCAAGGTGTCGGCAGCACGCAAGCTGGCCGCGCCGAAGCTGGCGAAGGCGGTGACGCAGGCGATGCAGGGCCTGGGCATGCAGGGCGGCGCGTTCGAGGTCACGCTGGGTGCGGCGCCGCAGCCGATGCAGGCCGGCCTCGAGGAGGTCGGCTTTCTCGTCGCCGGCCATCAGGGCAGCACGCCACGGCCGGTGGCCAAGGTCGCGTCGGGCGGCGAGCTCTCGCGGATCGCGCTCGCGATTGCGGTGACCACCAGCCGGCTCGGCGGCGCGACGACGCTGATCTTCGACGAGGTCGACGCCGGCATCGGCGGCGCGGTCGCCGAAACCGTCGGCCGCCTGATGAAGCAGCTCGGGCGCGACCGCCAGGTGCTCGCGGTGACGCACCTGCCACAGGTCGCGGCCTGCGCGGACCAGCATCTGGTGGTCGCCAAGCAGCGCCGCGGCGCCGGCATCGCTAGCAGCGTGGCGCCGGTGCAGGGCGACGCGCGTGTCGCCGAGGTCGCGCGCATGCTCGGCGGCGAGCGGCGTTCCGGAACCAGCCTGGCGCATGCGCGGGAAATGCTCGCCGGCGGAGCGACGGCACCGTGACCGCGCGATGATCGCTTCATGACGGCACAGATCATCCTGATCACCGGCATGTCCGGCGCGGGCAAGTCGGTCGCGCTGCGCGCCCTCGAGGACGCGGGCTGCTACTGCGTCGACAACCTGCCGCCGGAACTGCTGCGGCGCTTCCTCGCGCTCGAGCGGCATCACGGCACGCGCGGCCTCGCGATCGCGATCGACGTGCGCAGCGCCGCGTCGCTGCCGCTGATGCCGCGCAAGCTCGCCGCGCTGCGAAGCGCCGGCGTGCAGATCACGCCGCTGTTCCTCGACGCGACCACCGACACGCTGGTGCGGCGCTTCTCTGAGACGCGCCACAAGCATCCGCTGACGCGCCAGCCGGACGGCAGCGACGCGCAGGACCCGAAGCGCGCGCTGATCGAGGCGATCGAGCTCGAACGCGAACTGCTGGCCGGCCTGCGCGCGCAGGCCCATGTGATCGACACCAGCCTGACGCGCCCGGCGCAGTTGCAGAGCTACGTGAAGGCGCTGGTGTCGGCCCCGGCGAGCCAGTTGACGCTGGTGTTCGAGTCCTTCGCGTTCAAGCGCGGCATCCCGCTCGACGCCGACTACCTGTTCGACGTGCGCATGCTGCCCAATCCGCACTACGAGCCGGCGCTGCGCGGACTCACCGGGCTCGACGCACCGGTCATCGCATTCCTCGAGCGGCACGACCAGGTCGCGCGCATGCTGCGCGACATCCGCCAGTTCCTCGAACCCTGGCTGGGCCCGCTCGCCGCCGACAACCGCAGCTACGTCACCGTGGCGATCGGCTGCACCGGCGGCCAGCATCGTTCGGTCTACCTCGTCGAGCAACTCGCCGCCGCGTTCGCCGAACCCTGGGTCGCGCTAAGGCGGCATCGGGAACTGGGTAACGACTAGCGCGCCCGTTCAGCCGGCCGCCAGCAACTTCCGGATCGGCGCCGGCAGGCCGAGCTCCGGCCACGCACCGGCCGCGAACCATGCACCGGCGCGTCCGGCCGGCGCGGCCTCGAGCCGCACCTGCACCGGATGCAGCAGCAGGTCCTTGTGCGTCAGCGGATGCACGATGGGCGCCGGTTCGTGCAGCCACGCGCGAGAACCCGCGGGCAGAGCTCCTTGCAGTTGCCCGTGCAGCGATTCGCGGCTGTCGAATGCCGGCAGGCAGTACAGGCCCGCCCAGATGCCGCGCGCGGGGCGCTTTTCGAGCCAGACCGCGCCGTCCGGGCCGCTGGCCTGCAGCAGCCACAGCGCCTGTGCCCCGCGCTTGAGCTTGCGGGTGCTGCGCGGATAGCGTTCGGGTTCGCCTTCGCGCAGCGCGACGCAGATCCGCCGCAGCGGGCAGTCGGCGCAGCGCGGCGCACGCGGCGTGCAGATGCCGGCGCCGATGTCCATCAGGCCCTGCGTGTAGCGCGGCATCGTGTCGGCGAGCGCGCGGCGCGGCAGCAGCGCCGTGGCCAGGTCCCACAGCGCGCGCCCGTTCGCGGCCTGCGCCATGTCGCCGGAAAAGCCGAGCACCCGGGTCAGCACGCGCCGCACGTTGCCGTCCAGGATCGCCACGCGCTCGCCGAAGCAGAACGCGGCGATCGCCGCGGCGGTCGAGCGCCCGATGCCGGGCAGGCCGGCCAGCGCGGCCGCGTTGTCAGGAAAGCGCCCGCCGTGCTGTGCGACGACCTCGACCGCGCAGCGGTGCAGGTTGCGCGCCCGGCTGTAGTAGCCCAGGCCGCTCCACAGCGCAAGCACCTCGTCCAGCTCGGCGCGCGCCAGCGACTGCACGTCAGGGAAGCGCTGCAGGAACCGCGAGAAGTAGTCGAGCACGGTCGCGACCTGGGTCTGCTGCAGCATGATTTCCGACAGCCAGACTCGGTACGGATCGCGCGTGTGCTGCCACGGCAGGCCCTGGCGGCCATGCTGGCGCTGCCAGCGCAGCACGGCGGCGGCAATGCCGGCGGGCGTGCCGCTTGACGGAGCACCTTTCGGAACGGCCGGACGGGAACTCACGCGGTCTCGAGCGCGGGCGATTCGGCAGCCTCGGGGGAATCGTGCCCGTCTTCGAGCAGATGCCGCGTCAGCTCGTCGAACTTCGCTTCGAGGCGCTCCTGCTGCGCCTGGTTCTGCGCCACCTCGCCGATGTGATCGTCCAGGCCGGTGGCCGCCTGCTGGATGCGCTCCAGCGCCTCGACGCGGCGGCTGAAGGCGCGGCGCCGCTCGCGCAGTTGCGCATCGAGCTGCGCGGCCGCGCCCTTGTTCCACAGCTCGACGTCGCCGAGCGCCGATTCGTAGACCGCGTGCAGGCGGGTGGAGAGCGCACGCACCAGGCGGTCGGCGAATTCCGGCGTCGCCAGCCGCAGCGCGTTCGTCACGCCGAGGTATTGCAGGTGGCTGCGCTCGACCAGCTCGAGCTGCCGCTCGAAGCGCAGCAGGTCGGGCGCGCGCGGCGGCTGCAGCGTGAACCCGTGCTCCGCATTGAGCTGGCGGAAGATCGCGACGAACATCGCCTGGATTTCGTCGCCGGTCGCCTGCGCCGCGCGCAGGTTCTCGTGCAGCCGCTGGAACGTGTGGTTGTACGCCTTCCTGATGCCCAGCTTGATGCCGCGCTGGCGCAGCGCCCGGTTGAGTTCGCTCATTTCGGCCTTGAGCGTGGTCGCGCCAAGCAACTGGAACAGCTCGCGCAGCAGCCGAAGGTGCACCGAGCGGATCGCGTGGATCTTCGCGCCGCTCACGTCGAATTCAGCCTGCTCCTGCACCACGCGCTCGCGCATGCGCTGCACCACGGACGCGTTCTTGCCGCGCAGGCCCTTCAGTTCCAGCGCCTGCTCGGCCAGGTCGCGGCGGCGGACCTGCAGCAGCCGGCCGGCCTGCGCGCGCAGGTCGGCGACGCCGGCGGCCACGGCCGCCTGCAGGATGTCGCGGCGCCGCGCCAGCATGTCGGCGCCGAGCGCCGCGTCAAGCGCCGGCAGGCGGCTCGCGGCGAGCAGCACCGCATCGCCGTTCATGTTGGCGAGCAGCCCCTTTTGCGCGGAAACCGGAAACACCTGCTGCGGCGCCACGCCCAGCGTCTCGGCGGTCGACAGCCGCTGGCGCTCGATCTGCGCATCCACCTCCTGCTCGGAGTTGATGCCGTCCCACAGCGTGTCGATCTTGTTCAGCACCACCAGCCGCACATCGCCGGCGCCGCCGTCGGTGACGAGGTGCTCGCGCCAGATGTCGAGGTCGGACTGGGTCACGCCGGCATCGGCCGCCAGGATGAAGACCACCGCCTGCGCCTGCGGGATCAGGCTCACCGTCAGTTCCGGCTCGGCGCCGATCGCGTTCAGCCCCGGTGTATCGAGGATCACCAGGCCCTGCTTGAGCAGCGGGTGCGCGATGTTGATCAGCGCGTGGCGCCAGCGCGGCACCTCGACCATGCCGTTCGCGTCGACCTGCGGATTCTGCTCGGGCGCCCTGTCGTTCCAGAAACCCAGTTCGCGCGCTTCTTCGCGCAGCACCTTGCGCACCTCGGCCACCCGCTCGAGCGAGCGCGCGAGTTCGGCCGGATTCGCCACGTCCAGGTCGACCTGGGTCCAGGCCTCGGGCACGGTGCGCCATTCGGCCAGCACCTTGGGCTGGAACCGCGTCTCGATCGGCAGCAGCCGCAGGCAGGGGGGAAGGCCGGGGTCGTACGCAAGCTCGGTCGGGCACATCGTGGTGCGCCCGGCGCTGGCCGGCATGATGCGCCGCTTGTAGCCGGAGAAGAAGATCGCGTTGATCAGCTCGGACTTGCCGCGCGAGAATTCGGCGACGAAGGCGACGGTGACCTTGTCGCGCCGCATGCGCTCCTCGATCTGGCGCAGCCGCTCCTCCACCGCGGCATCGAGCAGGTCGTGGTCCTTCAGCCACTCGGCCAGCACCTTCAGGCGATGCGCGAAATCGCGTCGCCAGATG
>JAFECV010000097.1 GCA_018241985.1 Pseudomonadota bacterium
CGTCGTAGCGCTTCTTGCCGAGGTCGGCGGCCGACGCGGCCGAGCCGCCGGCAGGCGCCGCGGCGGCGGCCGGCGCCGCAGCCGCCACGGTGGTCGTGGCCGAAGCCGGCGCCGCTGCGGCCTGCGCCGCGGCCGCCTGCGCTTCGCTGGCCGACAGGATCGTGACCTGGCCGACGCGCTGGAGGCGCTGGTCGGCCGACTTCTGCGCATTCACCGCGTCGGGGCCGGTCATGTTCTCCAGGCTCACATAGCGCGCGAATCCGATCGCGCCGAAGATCGGGATCAGGAACGCGAGAATCACGGTCACCAGCAGCTGTTTCGGGGTCTTGATCGGGCCTTCGGCGTGGCCGGTCTCTTCGGCGTGGTTGTTCTCGCTCATCGCGTCCTCTGTTGATCTGGCTGCTGTTGCGTCCGGCGGACGCAGGGCATTATACGAGTGGCCCCTCGCAGTGCCGCGCTATGCAAGGCGCTGCGCGGCATGGCGGCCGGCGCGCGAAGGCAATGGGCGATAATGGCCCGGGTTCCCGACCGCAGCCGCGGGCGGGCCGCCACGAACCGGCGAGACCGATCACGGCAGATGGAAAAACAGCACAGTTTCACGCGCGAGGAATTGCTCAAGTCCGGCAGGGGCGAGCTGTACGGGCCGAAGAACGCGCAGTTGCCGCTGCCGGACATGTTGATGATGGACCGCATCACGCTGATCTCCGACAAGGGCGGCGCGCACGGCAAGGGCGAGGTCGTCGCCGAGCTCGACATCCACCCCGACCTCTGGTTCTTCGCCTGCCATTTCCAGGGCGACCCGGTGATGCCGGGCTGCCTCGGGCTCGATGCGATGTGGCAGCTGCTCGGTTTCTTCCTGTGCTGGATGGGCGGCCCCGGCAAGGGCCGCGCCCTGGGCGTCGGCGAAGTCAAGTTCACCGGCCAGGTGCTGCCGACCGCGAAGCGGGTCGTGTACCGGCTCGACATCAAGCGCGTGGTGATGAGGAAACTCGTGCTCGGCATCGCGGACGGGGCGATGGAGGTCGACGGCCGGCGCATCTACGAGGCGGCCGACCTGCGCGTCGGCCTGTTCACCTCGCCCGAGAATTTTTGAGACAGGGGGCGCAGCGATGAGACGCGTCGTCGTCACCGGGATGGGCATCGTCAGCAGCATCGGCAACGACCGCGACCAGGTCGTGGACGCGCTGCGCCAGGGGCGATCCGGCATCGTGTTTTCCGAGGTGTATCGCGAGCTCGGCTTTCGCAGCCATGTGCACGGCCCGATCGCGATCGACCTCGATCGTTTCATCGACCGCAAGATCAAGCGCTTCATGGGCGACGGCGCGGCGTTCAACTACATCGCGATGCAGCAGGCGATCGCCGACGCGGGCCTCGCCGAATCGGAGGTGTCGAACGAGCGCGCCGGTCTGGTGATGGGCTCGGGCGGACCGTCGACCTCGAACCTGGTCGAGGCCGCCGACATCCTGCGCGCCAAGGGCATCCGCAAGGTCGGCCCGTACATGGTGACGCGCAGCATGTCGAGCACGAACACCGCGTGCCTCGCGACGCCGTTCAAGATCCGCGGGGTCAACTATTCGATCAGTTCCGCCTGCGCGACCAGCGCGCATTGCATCGGCCACGCCGCGGAACTGATCCAGATGGGCAAGCAGGACCTGGTGTTCGCCGGCGGCGGCGAGGAAGTGCACTGGACCATGTCGCTGCTGTTCGACGCGATGGGCGCGCTCTCGAGCCAGTACAACGACACGCCCGCCTCCGCCTCGCGGCCGTACGACGAAACGCGCGACGGCTTCGTGATCTCCGGCGGCGGCGGCGTGCTGGTGATGGAAGCGCTCGAACACGCGAAGGCGCGCGGCGCGAAGATCCACGCGGAACTGGTCGGCTACGGCGCGACCTCCGACGGCTACGACATGGTGCAGCCTTCGGGCGAGGGCGCGGTGCGCTGCATGCAGCAGGCGATGGCGACGGTCACCGGAAAGATCGACTACATCAACGCGCACGGCACCAGCACGCCGGTCGGCGACACCAAGGAACTCGAGGCGCTGCGCACCGTGTTCGGCGCGGACGGGGTGCCGCCGGTGAGCTCGACGAAGTCGCTGACCGGCCATGCACTTGGCGCGGCCGGCGTGAACGAGGCGATCTATTCGCTGTTGATGATGCAGGAGAACTTCCTGAGCGCGTCGGCGAACATCACCCGGCTCGACCCCGCGGCCGAGGGCATTCCGATCGTGCGCGAGCGCCAGGACGGCGTCCTGCTCAACACGATCATGTCGAACAGCTTCGGCTTCGGCGGCACCAACGCGACGCTGATCTTCCAGCGCTACCGCGACTGACGCAGCGGCGTGCCGGCGCGGATGGGCCGCGGTTCACGAAGGGCCGGCAGGTACAATTCCACGGCACGCGGCTGTAGCTCAGTGGATAGAGTATTGGCCTCCGAAGCCAAGGGTCGTGGGTTCGATCCCCGCCAGCCGCGCCAGCCCTCTCTCCACTGTCGGTTCCGAAGCAGCAGCTTCGTGCCCGGCCTTCAACAAAGTTGAAGCGCGCCCGCCGCCTTGCCCTTGCCGGCACGGGCGGGCGGGTTGCACAGGCCGCAGGTGAAGTGTTTCGGGTTCTCGTACGGGTGGGTGACGAAATGTCCGCCGCAGGTGTTGCATTGCGTCATCGTCAGCATGCCGTTGTCGAGGAACTTCACCAGACGCCATGCGCGCGTGATGGAAAGCAGCGGCTCCAGGCCCTGCGCCTGTGTCTGCTCGAGATAGAGCTGGTAGGTCTTGATCACGGCGTCGATCTCATCGATCTCGGCCGCCTTGTTCAAGTATTCGTGGATGTTGAGGAACAGCGAGGCATGGATGTTCGGCTGCCATGTCATGAACCAGTCGGTCGAAAAGGGCAACTGACCCTTGGACGGTGACTTGCCGGCAACCTCCTTGTAGAGGCGCAGCAGACGTTCGTAGGACAAATCGGTTTCCGATTCCAGCACCTGCAATCGCGCACCGAGTTGGATCAGGGTCACGGCCCGCTCGATCTGCCTGGCCTCGGTCAGGATGCTCTTGGTTCTCACGACGACACGACTCCGGATATGGCTTGCAACTGTAGGACGGCGCCTGCGGTTCAGGCGGCCTCGTGATGGCGTCCGGCCATCAGAATGCTGGCGTGCAGACGCGGTACGGCGTCGTTCGCGGCATCCTTGCCGTGGTTGGTGAGCAACCCCCACACCATGTCGTCGTCGACGCGCACACGGCACAAGAGGGTGTTGCCGGCGGCGATCTTCATCATCTGGGCAGGGCTGAGCAGCCCGATCAAGTCCGCGGTCTCTTCCGAAATGCCCAGGCGAAACAACGCCTGCGTGCGATCGGTCCGGATGAGGCTCTGTGCCAGCATCAGGTAGGACAGGTTGGTTTCCCGAATTTCCATCAGGATCTGATCTGCATTCATCGCGCTACTCCTTGGCTTGCGTACCGTGTCACTCGTAACCGCCGTCTTGGTGCGGTGTCGCTCTCTTGTTAACTCTGAAACACACTGTAAACAGCAATTTGCAAGACTTGAATGGGTAAGCGGCTAATTGGTGCGTCCAACTGCGCCGACACGCTGTCAGACAGATTCCTACAGCGCCGATGGCAACGGCACTGCAAAAGAAGAAAAGCGGCCTGTGCAGGCCGCCTTCCCTGGCCGGGCCATGACGCCGCTCAGGCAAGCACCGCGGCCACGACTTCTCGGGGTCGCGGGACGTCCTCGCCCGGGAGGCCGGGACCGAAGTCGGCGCGCATCGTGCGTGCAGCCATGCGCTCGTGCAACGTGGTCGGCACCTTCTCGAGGCTGACGCGCATGAAGGCAGCGCTTTCGCGCCGAGAAGGCTGCAAGCCCGCATCGAGATAGTCGAAGGCGCGCAGCGCGAAGCGGTGCTCGAACCAACCGAGATACCAGAACCAGTCGGTGTAGTAGATCCAGGAGTTCTCGTTCAGCGCGCGCACATGCGTCGGATCCTGCCAGGCGGTCGGTGCTCGCTCATAGGGCACCTCGATCTGGAACACGCCGCCCACCTTCAGCAACTCCAGGCAGCGTGTCATCAGCCCCGGCAGGTCGCTCACATGCTCCAGCACGTTGTTGGCATAGACGATCTCGACCTCGCCAGCGGCCAGGCGCACAGGCCCTGCCTGGGGTGAGTCGATGTCCTGCGGCAGCATCAGGGGCCGGCACAGGTCGAGCACTGCGTCGGGTTTCGCAGACTCCAGCACATCGATGTTGAGCCAGCCCATGCGGTAGTCCTTGCCCGAACCGAGATGCAGGCGCCGCACGACGTTGCGCTCAGTGCCACGCCGCGAGCGATGGACGGAATCCAGCCCGGCCGAAAAAGCCAGCAGGTCGGCGTAGGCCTCGACGGGATCGGCTGCGCGAAAGGCGTCGACCTGCGCCTGCGCGCGCTCGAAATAGGCGGCGCTGCCGAACTCGCGGCCAAAGAAGGCCTCCAGGCCCTCGCTGTCGAACCATTCGACGCTGCGATCGAAGGCGGCATCGGGTCGCGTGCCCAGGCAGCGCTCCGAAACAATGGGCGTGCCCAGCGACAAACTCTGGAAGGCCCGCACCTGCTCGAAGCGGGCCGATTCGTAGAAGTGGCAGTTCAGCATGGCCTTGGCTTGGGCCACATAGGCGTCGCGCTCGGGCCCGTACAGGGGGCCGTCGAACATCGTCACCGACCGGCCCGTGGCCTCGATGCGTTCGATCAGGCGCCGGCGTCGTTCGTTCATGCTGCCGATGAACAGCAGGTCGATCGGCCGCTCCGCCAACGGTAACGCTTGCCCTCCCGAGAGCTGCAGATAGGCTGCGTGCCCAAAGGAGATCAGCGGCACGTCCTCGGTGCAGGGGGCATAGGTCGCAACGTTGCGCGTGTCGTAGTCCACCACGGCTGAGCCTTGCAGCAGTTGCAGGTATTCCTGCCTCAACTGGGCGCCACTTTCGCCTATCTGCTCCAGATTGACGAACACGCAGCTGTGGGTACGACGCAGCGCCGGGTCGAAGCCGAGGTGGGCTCCGAACACGAAGTTCACGGCATTGTGACGCAGCCGGTTTTTCGACAGATGAACCATTGCACCGAGCCGATGGAACATCCAGCGGAAATACAGCGCAGCGTCGAGCAGCCCGAGGGCATGAACCTGCCCCGATGGTTGCATCACGCAAAGATTGATTTGGGGGATGGTGCTCATGGCGTCGGGTTTTCTACGGCCTGGACGGCAGTTCGATCAGCCGGCAAATGATCGGGAGTCTGCGCGTGCGCGTGACGGTCCCACATGCGTCGATACAGTGCTTCGATGTCGCGCGTGAAGCGCAGGCTGTCGAACAGAGGGGCTGAAAGGCGGGCCTCGACGAGCCGCTGCCGCAGGCGGGCGCGCGCCTGCGGGTCGCGCGCCAGCTGCAGCACCTTGCACTCGTAGCCGGCCTGATCCGCGCAAGCCAGCTCGGGCAGCCCGACCGCGTGCAGCAGACTGGTCGCGACGCGCGACGCGAAGGTGTCGCCCGCGAAGCTCACCACCGGCACGCCCGCCCACAGCGCGTCGCTTACCGTCGTGTGCCCGTTGCAGGGCCAGGTGTCGATGAAGAGGTCGGCATGCTGCAGGCGCGCCAGATGATCCGCGGGCGATCGCCGCGGGGCCCATACCAGCCGCTGGCGCGGAATGCCGCGCCGCTCGGCTTCCGCCTCGATGTGGGCACGCGCCTGCGGCGCCCAGTCCAGTAGCCACAGTACGGCCTGGGGCAACTCGCGCAGAAAGCCGCACCACGTATCCATGACCTGCGGCGAGATCTTGTAGGCCTGGTTGAAGCCGCACAGCACCAGCCCGTCTTCGGGCAGTCCGACCGCAGCCCGCCCGGGTGGGGCCGGCAACGGCCGCCTGCGGTCGTTGGGCTGGTAGCACACCGGCATCTGCGCGATCTTCTCGCTGAAATGCGCGGCGTGCGCGAGGGGCGTGACCACCGGATCGCCGATCACGTAGTCGATGAAGTCGGCGCCGGTCGTGCCGGGCAGTCCCAGGAAGCTCACCTGCAGCGGTGCGGGGCGGTGCGCGAAGATGCCCAGGCGGCCGTTGTAGGTGTGGCCCTTCAGGTCGATCAGCAGGTCGATGCCGTCGTCGCGGATGCGCTGCGCGATCTCCCCGTCGCTCAGACCCTGGACATCGACGAAAGTCTCGCTCGAGCGCTCGATGCGCCGCCTCATCCCGGTATCGTCGGATGCGCCATGCGAGTACAGCGTGACGGCGAAGTGCGCGCGGTCGTGCTGCTCCAGCATCTCGGCCATCAGGATGCTGGTCGCATGCTCGTGGAAATCGGCCGACACATAACCCACGCGCAAGCGGCCGTCCGTTGTGCGCGGCGCAGTGGCGCCCGACCCCAGGCGGCCGGTTTCGCCGGCTATGTGGCGCGCGCACGCCCGCGCAAGCTTCAACTGCTCCAGCGGCCGGTCGCTCAAGGTCAGATGGGCGAACACGGCGGCCCAGCGGGCGGCATCGTCGGGCAACACCGCGATGGCGGCCTGGAGCGCGCTCATGTGCTGCTGTGCGAGTTCCCAGCGGCAGGACTCGCGTTCGAAGAAGCTGAGCAGGCCCTGCACGCCGATCTCCAGGCCGGGCAGACCCAGCGCCAGCACCGTGCGGAAGCATTCGCAGGCCTCCTGCTTCAAATTCAGCCTCCAGAACGACAGGCCCAGGCGGTAGTGCGTGAGCGCGTCGTCGATCTTCAGCGCCAAGGCCTGGAAGTAGGTTTCGATCGCGCCCTTGAACTGGTTTGCGTGATGGCGTGCGAGACCCAGCTCGCGCAGATAGTCGAGATCTCGGGGCGGCCCGCCCGGCAGTTCGTCCAGGCAGGCGGCCGCCTCGGCCCAGCGATGCTGAGCGGCCAGGCATTGGCCGGCCAGGCGGCGCGCGACCGCGGAGTCGGGCTCGATGGCGAGCACGCGCCGGGCGGCGGCTGTCGCCGCTTCATAGGCTTGGCAATGCTGGTGGGCGTGGGCCAGGTTGAACCAGTACAGCGCGTCGTGCGGGGCACAGCGCGAGGCCGCGCCGAAGGCGACCGCCGCATCCTGCCATCGCCCCGAGGCCGCCAGTTGCCGACCGCGTTGCCAGTGCTGGCCGGCACGGCGTTCGCCGATGGTGGCGGCGCGGCCGTGTTGCGCAATCGCAGGGGTGTGGATCGGTGGTCGCATGGGTTGCTCGGCTGGAGACAGGCTCCGGCGCAGTCTAGTCAGCGCCCCCAGGCTCCGATGCCCGGAGGTGCGGCCTATACACCGCTCTGTTTGCGGCAACGGTGAGAACTGTTCCTCAAAAAGCGCATCGATGACCTAAAGCCTCGACGGCCGGCGACCGATAAGCCTTCCAACGGATCACGGCAACGGATCCGCGGTCCGGTTGGTCACCCACTCCTTCGGGGTTCGCAAGAGCGACGAAGGCAGCGGTTGTCCGGTGTCGGACGGGCGCCAACGCATGGATGGCCATGCGGCGGCAATCGACGGCGCGGTGGGTCAACCACCACCCGCCGCCATCGTGTGATCACGTC
>JAFECV010000098.1 GCA_018241985.1 Pseudomonadota bacterium
TTAACTGGCGGCGCGTGTCGGCGCCGCGCACCCTACCTTCCTGCACGCGGGCGTAGGCGCTCCAGAGTCTTTCGGTGGTCAGCATCAGCGGCGGGCGACGCAGGCGCTCGTGCAGGTCTTCGATCATGTCCAGCGTCAGCGCGCGGCGCTGGTAGGGCTGGGCGTAGAAGAAGCTCAGCGCGGCGATTTCGTCGCGGTGGCTTTGCAGGAATTCGCTGAACTGCCGGATGGCGGCTTCGGCGTTGGCCTGCGCCTCGGGCGTGAATTCGCTGCGCGTGACGCTGTCGGCGGTGAGGATGTCGATGATCTGCTCGCGCTCGCGCCGGGCGGTTTCGATGGCGTCGCGCAGTTGCGGCGTGTCGAAGGGCGCGCAAGCGGCTTCCACGCGCTTTTGCCTGGCGGCCTGCAATTCGGCTTCGGTCAGCGTGTCTTCGCTGCGGGTGATGCCGGCGGCCTGGGCGGCAGCCAGCGCATCGGCGGCGATGCGGTCGGCGTCCAGCGCCTGCACCAGGCCACGGGCCAGATCCTGCAGGCCGATGCCGCCGCTGACGCGGCTGATGCGTGCCAGCGCCTTGTCGTCCAGTTGGCGGGCCAGGCGGATGAGGCGGTTGCCCAGGCTGAGCACGGTGTCGTCGTCGCGCTCGCCGATGGCCACGCCCTTGAGCAGCGCGTCCAGGCTGATGCCGGGCTTGCGCTCCAGCGGACGGCTGTCGGTTTTCAGTGAACGCTCCACGCCCACGGCGTCGATGAGCACGAAGCGGTCCTTGGCGCCGCCGGCGGAGTTGCTGACCTTCTTGAGCGCTTCAGCGCTCAGGCTGCGCACGCCGCGGCCTTTCATCTGCTCGTAGTAGCCGCGGCTGCGCACGTCGCGCATGAACAGCAGCACCTCCAGCGGCTTGACGTCGGTGCCGGTGGCGATCATGTCCACGGTGACGGCGATGCGCGGGTGGAACTCGTTACGGAAGTTGGCCAGCACGGCGTCGGCGTCTTTTTCGGTGTAGGTGACTTTGCGGCAGAAGTCGTTGCCCTCGCCGTACACCTCGCGCACGGTGCGGATGATGTCGTCGGCGTGGCTGTCGGTCTTGGCGAAGATCAGGGTCTTGGGCGTTTCCGCGCGGCTGGGGAAGATGCGCCGTTCCACCGCGTCCTTCATGGCCTGGATGACGGCGCGGATCTGGTTGGGGTTGACCACCGATCTGTCGAGGTCGGCTCGGCCGTAGGCGACGTCTTCCTCGGTCTGTGCCCAGCGCTTGGCGCGGGTCAGGCGGTCGCGGTGGTCGACCCATTCGCGCGCTTCGATGATGCCGCCCTTGGCGCTGACTTCGGTTTCGATCTCGTACACGTCATAGCCGACGTTGACGCCGTCGAGCACCGATTGCTCGTAGTTGTATTCGGCCACCACGTTCTGGTTGAAAAAGCCGAAGGTGCGGCTGTCGGGCGTGGCCGTGAGGCCGATGAGGAAGGCGTCGAAGTAGTCCAGCACCTGCTTCCACAGGTTGTAGATGCTGCGGTGGCATTCGTCGATGACGATGAAGTCGAAGCTCTCCACCGGCACGGCGGGGTTGTAGCGCACCAGCCGCTCGCCCCTGAGCGCGGGGGCGGCCTCGAAGGGAGAAATGTCTTCGCTGTCCTCGGCCAGCTCGGTGCCCGAAAGGATGGAATACATGCGCTGGATGGTGCTGATGCACACCTGCGCGTGCGGGTCGATGCGGCTGGATGACAAGCGCTGCACGTTGTACAGCTCGGTGAATTTGCGCGCGTCGTCCGGCGGCGTGTAGGCCATGAATTCCTGGTGCGCCTGCTTGCCCAGGTTGCGCGTGTCGACCAGGAACAGCACGCGCCGGGCGCCCGCGAACTTGAGCAGGCGGTACACGGCGGTGATGGCAGTGAAGGTCTTGCCCGCGCCGGTGGCCATGTGGATCAGGGCGCGCGGCTTGTTTTGCGCCAGCGAGGCTTCCAGCCCGGTGACGGCGCCGATCTGGCAGTCGCGCAGATTGCGCTCGGGCAGCGGCGGCATGTGCCGCAGACGGCCCCGCAAGGTATCCGGCTGCGCAGCCCACTCGGCCAGGGTTTCGGGACGCAGGAAGTGGAACAGCTCACGCGCGCGCGGCGCGGGGTCGGCGCCGTCGGTGAACTGGATGATCTGGCCGGTGGCTTCGTACAGGAAGCGCAGGGGCACGTTGTTGTTGCGCCATTTCAGCTTGGCATTGGCATAGCCTGCGGTCTGGAGTTCGTGCTCGCTGAGGCGGTGGCCTTCCTCGTCGCGCTTGGCCTCGATCACGCCGACGGGCTGGCGATCAACGAACAGCAGGTAGTCGGCGGGGCCGGTGTCGGTGGGGTATTCGCGCGCGGCGATGCCCGCACCTGCCGACAGGTTGAGCTGATTCATGTCCTGAATGACCCAGCCGGCGAGCGCCAGCTTCTGGTCAATCTGCTGGCGCGCCTTGGCCTCCGGTGTCATGCGTGCTCGCTCTGCGCATCGTCCGCACCCATCGCCCCTGACTTCAGCGTCTCGCGCGCCAGACACAGGTCGACCCAGGCCTTGGCCTTGTCGGGCAGGCTGCGCAGCAGGTAGGCCGGGTGGTAGGTGACGACCACCGGCACGCCGTGGTAGCGGTGCACGCGGCCGCGCAGGCGGCCGATCGGCTCGGTGGTCTGCAGCAGCGACTGCACCGCGAAGCGCCCCATCGCGAGGATGATCTTCGGCGCGACCAGGTCGATCTGGCGCTGCAGGAACGGCTCGCATTGCGCGATCTCGTCCGGCTGCGGGTTGCGGTTGCCCGGCGGCCGGCACTTGATCACGTTCGCGATGAACACGCTCTCGTGCCGGTCGAGTCCGATCGCGCGCAGCATGTTGTCGAGCAGCTTGCCGGCCTGGCCGACGAACGGCTCGCCCTGCCGGTCCTCGTTCTCGCCGGGCGCCTCGCCGACGACCATCCAGTCGACCTGCGGCGCCAGCTCGGGCGCGGTACCGGGCGGGCCGACCCCGAACACGGTATTGCGCCGGCTCTCGCACAGCCGGCAGGCACGGCAGCCGGCGACCTCGGACTGGAGGGCAACCCAGTCCAGCGCCGCTATCCGCGCGGCGCGCGCCGCGAGATCCTGCGGCGGCGCAGCGGATTCACCCGACGCGGCATCGGGTGCCGCACGACCCTGCGGCACGGGCCGCGCCGCCGGCGCCTGCAGCGCACGGGACGGTGCAGGCCCATCCACCGCGGTCGCGCCGGTTGCTATTTGTTTTGTAGCTGACCGCGAAGATTCCACCTTGGCTTCAGCCGGTTTTTGTTCCAATTCCGGCAGCCAGACGCGAATCCCCATCTCGGCCAGCATCGCGCGCTGGCGCGCGTCGAGTTCTAGGCGTGACATGTCTCCCCCCACGCTCCCCGCTGCGCGTGGTTCGCTGCCCCCCGAGGGGGCCTTCGCACCTTGGGGCGGCCCGGCGGTGCTCACAGCTTCAGGCTCATCACGATCGCGTCTTCGCGCCGGCCGGCCGTGGCCGGGTAGTAGTCGCGGCGCTGGCCGACGCGGCGAAAGCCGAAGCGCTCGTAGATCCGCTGCGCGCGGTAGTTGCTGATCCGCACCTCGAGCCACAGCCATTGCGCGCCCTGCGCGCGCGCCCACAGCGCGAGCGCCTCCAGCATCACCCGCGCCCAGCCCTGGCCCTGGTGCACCGGCGCGACCGTGATGTTGAGCAGGTGCACCTCGTCGACGCCGCGCATCGCGACGAAATAGCCGAGCAGGTTCTCGCCCGCGACCAGCAGCTGCGCCTGGTAGCCGGCGCGCAGCGAATCGACGAAATGCTGGCGCGCCCAAGGATGCGCGTACGCGATCTGCTCGATGCTGACCACTTCGTCGACGCGCGCGAGCGCCATCGGCTCGAACTCGGCTTCCTGGGTTCTGAGGACGGCGCTCATCACGGGACCTTGGCAAGGTTCATCGCTGCGGCGGCGCATCGTCCGGCACGGTGGCCGGAGCGGCAGCGTGTACGGCTGCTTCCCGGGCCGCGCGCTCGGCGGCGCGCTCGTCGCTGGTCTTCGCCACTTTATCGCGAATGTAGAGCGGCAGCGCGGCTTCCGGCGCCAAGGCGGCACCCAAGGCGAGCAGCCCCGGCGCAACGCGCAGCAGCGCGGCGGCGGTCGGCAGCGCGGCAAGGCGAGGCCGGTCCGCCGGCAGCGCATCGCCGCAGGCTTCGAACGCGTTGCCGGCCAGTGCCCAGCCGGGCCGCGGCACGAAGTCCTGCGGTCGCAGCAGCCGGATTTCGCCTTCGCGGCGCCAGCGCTCGCCATCGTGCGCGTAGTCGCCCAGGTAGATCTCGCCCATGCGCGCGTCGAGCAGCGCATGCACCCGAGCCGCGCCATGCCGCTCGCGCGCGTCTTCCGCGACCGCGAGCAGCGTGTCGACCGGCAGCAGCGGCAGCGACGCGCCGAACGCCAGCCCCTGCGCCACCGCGCAGGCGGTGCGCAGCCCGGTGAACGACCCCGGCCCGCGCCCGAACACGATCGCGTCGAGCGCCGAGAGGCGCAGCCCAGCCTCGTCCAGCAGCGCCAGCAGCATCGGAATCAGGTGCATCGACGCCTGAGGACCGCCGGCGCCATCCTGCGTCCACTGCCTCGCGCCATCGCAGACGGCAATGGACAGGGTTTCGGTGCTGGTGTCGAACGCGAGCAGCTTCATGCAAGGTGGGCCGATGCGCGGCGCGAGGGAATCGCGCCCGCAGCCGAATTATCGAGCGCCGCGCGGCGGCCCGGATAATTCGCGCATGCCGCTCCTGCCGTCCGTGTTGCCGCGCCGCTTTTTTCTCCGCCTGCTGCTCGCTGCCGCCGCGCTGGCGTGGCCGCTGGCCGAGGCCCAGCCGCTGCCGGCCCCGGTCGCCGCCGCGCTCGCGCGCGCCGGGGTGCCGGCCAGCTCGGTCGGCATCGTGGTGCTGCCGCTGGACGGCGGGCCGGCCCGGCTCAGGCACCGCGCGAACGAGGCGATGAACCCGGCGTCGGTGATGAAGCTCGTCACCACCAATGCCGCGCTCGACCGCCTCGGCCCCGACTTCACCTGGAAGACCCGTTTCTATGCGGACGGGCGGCTGGAAGGCGGCGTGCTCGACGGCAATCTGGTGATCCGCGGCGGCGGTGACCCGAAATGGGTGATCGAGCGCATCACGGCCGACTTCCAGAACCTCGTCGCGCTCGGCGTGCACGAGGTGCGCGGCGACATCGTGCTCGATTCGAGCATCTTCGAGGTGCCGCCGCACGACCCGGCCGCGTTCGACGGCGCGCCGCTGCGCCCGTACAACAGCGCGCCGGACGGCCTGCTGGTGAATTTCAAGTCGGTGCTGCTGCACTTCACGCCGGATGCGGCGACGCGCACCGCGCTGGTGACGAGCGAGCCGCCGCTCGAGGGCCTCAGCGTCGCCGCCAGCGTGCCGCTGGGCACCGATCCTTGCATGGACTGGCGCAGCGCGCTGCGCGCCGACCTGACCGACCCGAACCACATCGGTTTTGCCGGCAGCTACAGCGCGCGCTGCGGCGACCAGGTCTGGCCGGTCGCGTACGTCGACCCGACGAGCTATGCGCCCCGCGTGATCGCCGCGGTGTTCCGCGCGGTCGGCGGCCGGCTCGACGGCCGGGTGCGCGATGGGATGACACCGGCGAACGCGCGGCTGCTGATGGAAGCGCAGTCGCTGCCGCTCGCGGCGATCATTGCCGACGTCAACAAGTTCAGCAACAACGTGATGGCGCAGCAGGTGTTCCTGACGCTCAGCGCGCAGCAGTTCGGCCGCGGCAGCTTCGCCGCTTCGCGCGTGCTGGTCGAGCGCTGGTGGCGCCGCAGCTTCGGCCTGGGCACCACCCCGCCGCAGCTCGACAACGGCGCGGGCCTGAGCCGCGACGGGCGCATTTCGGCCGCGTCGCTGGCCCTGCTGCTGCGCCGGGCAGCAAAGCAGCCGAACGCCCAAGTGTTCGAGGATTCGCTGGGCCTGGCCGGCATCGACGGCACCGCCGAGCGCATGGCCGAGCGCGGCGACGCGCCCGATGCGATCGGCAACGCGCGGCTGAAGACCGGCACGCTGCGCGACGTCGCGGCGGTGGCCGGCTATGCGACCGGCCAGAGCGGGCGCCGCTACTGCCTGGTCGGCCTCGTCAACGACCCGAACGCGCCGGCCGCGCGCCGTGCGCTCGACGCGCTGGTGGAATGGGTGGTGCGCGACGGGCCGGTACAACGATCGGTACGCCGCTAGCGGCGCCGGCCGCTACCAGCGCTGCGCCACCGACGCATGCGCGTTGTCGCCGAACAGGCGCTGCGCGCTCGGCGCGAAATAGATCGCGTCGGCGAACGTGTAGTTCGCGTAGTTGGCGCCGGCGATGATGGTCGACGGCGTGCACAGCGACGAATTCACCTGGTTCGCGCCGATGCCGATGCCGGGGCCGGAGTCGACCGAGTTGCAGACGACGGTGCTCGCGTCGGTCAGCGGCGAATACGAGGTCGGCGACGCGGTCACCAGGTTGAAATAAAGGCCGGCGTCGACGTAGAGCACGTTCGCGCCCAGGTCGACGATGCTCACCAGCAGCGCGTTGTTGAACTGCACCGTGGTCGTGCTCAGCAGCGAATTGAGCCGCGGCTGGCCGATCATCGCGGCCCAGGGCGAGGCGCTCAGGTCGTAGGTGCCGACCACCACCACGTGCTGCGCGCCGGCGCTCACCAGCCGGCGCACCTGGGCGCCGAGCGCGTTCGCGGCCGCGGCGACGTTGGCCGTCATCTGCGCCTGGCTGATGTTGCCGGCCTGCATCTGCTCCCAGTTGTAGACGATGTCGCTGATGCCGCCGTTGATCACCACCAGGTCGCCCGACTGGAAGCTGTTCGACGCGAGGAACTTGTCGATCTGCTGCGTCACGGTCAGCGTGCTGGTGCCGCCGGCCGCGTCCGGCGTGAGCGCGATGCGCGCATTGCCCTGCGCGTAGCCCAGGCCGCCGCTGTTCGACGGCGCGAGCCCGAGGCCGAAGTCGGCGGCGAATTCCAGCATCCAGTTGTTGACGCTGCCGTCGTTGACGGTGTAGCGGTTGTTCACGCCGAGGTTGCCGACGTCGCTGAACCCGTCGCCGAACGAGACGATGCGCGTCGGCGTGAACGCGCTCACGATCGAGCTGTTGCAGCCGGCGAGCAGCAGCAGCGACGCACAGGCCGCCAGCGCGGCGATGCGCCGCATCCAGGTTTCGGTCATTGAAATCTCCGTGGCAAAGCTCGGCGCACCCGGCGCCTCTGCCGATCCAGGCGCATCGGCCCGATGTCCGCAGTGGGCGCGAAAAGGCCCTAGTGTAGCGACGCGGGATTTCCGGCCGGTAAAGCAGCCCCGCTCGCGGCCCGCGACGCATGAAGCGGGTTCGAGAGGCCGCGGAGCAGGCCGTGCGCGGGCACCCGCGGATCCGGCTTGGCCGGTCCGCCGGGTGCGCCCCCTTCAAGGGGGTTGGCGGAGCGACACGAAGTGCGCGGAGACTGGGGGTGTTTCTTCACCCTGCCGCGGCGGC
>JAFECV010000099.1 GCA_018241985.1 Pseudomonadota bacterium
TGCACGCCGATGGTCATGTCCATCACCTCGCGCAGCGTCGCGTCGCCGTACGCGGTGCCGGCCATCTCGGGCAGGTAGTGCGGCACCCGCGCCGCCGGGTCGAGATCGCCTTCGACGGCCAGCACGGCAGCCAGCGTGCCGACGAAGGACTTGGTGACCGAGAAGCAGATATGGGGCCGCTCCGGCCGCAACTCGCCCCGGTAGGCCTCGTGCACCACTTGGCCGCGATGCAGCACGATGATGCCGTCGGCATAGGTGTGCAGCAGCATCTGCGCGAAGTCCAGCGGCTCGCCGGTGCCCATCGCCTTGCAGCGCACCGTACTGAGGTCGATCGGCGATGCCGCAGGCGCGAGCGGTGCCGCCGCGCCCGGCCCGCGCCAGACGTTGGCGGTGGGCACCAGTTCGCGCAAGTGCGAGAACGCCCAGCGGCTGCGCGGGAACGCGTTGTAGCCGGGGCCGTCGAACCGGATGCGCCGATCGGGCGGCGGCGGAAAGCCCCGCATCCAGCCCATCGCTTCGGACGACGTGGCGACCGGATCGGGCAGCGGTTCGCCCGCGGGCGTGACCAGGGTGGCGGCGGACAGTGGCATGGAGACCTCCAATGGCGTTTGGGACGAGGGTGTGTGGTCGGTCAGCGCCCGACGAAGTGTGCCGCGCGCTTCTCGACGAAGGAGCGTATGCCTTCGGCCGCGTCCTCGCTGGCGGCCAGCGCCTTCTGTACCGGAATGAAGTCCGCGACCGCAGCGGCCTGGCCCAGCTCGATCGCCTTGAGCACGTTCAGCCGCGTGGCCACCACGGCGAGCGGCGCCTGCGCCGCGATGCGCCCAGCGATGCGCACCGCCTCGGTCAGCTCCTGGCCGGCAGGCACCACTTTCTGCACGAAGCTGCAGCGCAGGGCCTCGGCGCTGTCGAACGCGTCGCCAGTCAGCAGGTGCAGCATCGCGTTGCCGACGCCGGCGCGCTGAGGCATGCGCAGCGTGGCGCCGCCGGTCGCCATGATGCTGCGCTGCACCTCCATCTGCGCGAAGCGGCAATCGTCGGCCGCGACCACGATGTCGGCGCCCAGCATCAGCTCGATGCCGACGGTGAAGCAGATGCCCTTGACCGCCACCACCATCGGCTTGGCGCGGCGCCGGTAGCCGGGCAGGCCGTAGTCGTACGGCTCGACGAGGCCGGGCGGCACGACCTTTTCGCCGCTGCGCAGGTACTCGGCCATCACCGGCAGGTCCAGCCCGGCGGTGAAATGGCTGCCGAACGCATGCAGCACGCCGACGCGCAGGCCGGGGTCGTCGTCCAGCCGCGTGTAGGCCTCGGCCAGCTGGCGGAACATAGCCGGCGTCCAGCCGTTGCGCTTGGCCGGGCGGTTGATGCCGATCAGCAGGATGTTCCCGCCGACGACTTCGCAGCTGATGCAGCCTTCGGGCGGCGGGGTGACGGGGGTGGGGGTCATGGGTCGATCGCTCAATATTGATAGACGCCGCGGCCGGTCTTTCGCCCGAGGCGGCCGGCGGCGACCATTTCCTTCAGCAGCGGGCAGGGGCGGTATTTCGAATCGCCGAACTCGTCCAGGTACACCTGCATCACCGCGAGGCAGACGTCGAGTCCGATCATGTCGCCCAGCGCGAGCGGGCCGATCGGCTGGTTGCAGCCGAGCTTCATGCCGGCGTCGATGTCCTCCGGCGTCGCCAGCCCGTCGGCCAGCACGAAGAACGCCTCGTTGATCATCGGGATCAGGATGCGGTTGACGACGAAGCCCGGCGCGTTCTTGACCGTGATCGGCGATTTGCCCAGCCGCTCGGCGAGCGCCTTGACGGCGTCGTGCGTCGCATCCGAGGTCTGCAGGCCGCGGATGATCTCGACCAGCGCCATCATCGGCACCGGGTTGAAGAAGTGCATGCCGATGAAGCGGTCCGCGCGGCCGGTGGCGGCGGCCAGCTCGGTGATCGAGATCGACGAGGTGTTCGACGCGACGATGACTTCCGGCGCGAGCAGCGCGTCGACCTGCTTGAGGATCTTCAGTTTCAGCTCGTGATTCTCGGTCGCGGCCTCGATCACGATCTGCGCCGCCTTCAGGTCGTCGTAACGGGTCGACCCCTTGATGCGCGCCAGCGCGGCAGCCTTGTCGGGCTCGGTCATCTTGCCCTTCTTGATCAGCCGGTCCAGGCTGCCGGCGACGGTGGCCAGGCCTTTCTGCACGGCGGCATCGGCGATGTCGACCATCACCACTGCGATGCCTGAGACCGCGCAGGCCTGCGCGATGCCGTTGCCCATCGTGCCCGCGCCGATGATGCCGACTGTACGAATTTCCATGGTTTTCCTCTGTCGTGACGGTGATGACGTGACGCCAATGGTAGCGACCCACCCGGGCGCTCGGCGGGCGCGTAGCGGCAGCCCGCTAACGGCGGTCGATCGCATCGTTTCCTAGGGTTTTTACTGATCGCAAACGGTGGTTAACCGCCTAAACTATCTATGCGTTTCAGTAATTGAACGTTGTTCCATACAAGAAACGAAAAGTTGAATCACTGAGTCAACTCCACTGGGGCGCGGCAGTGACCGGCCCCTCCGCCGAGATCGAGGCTGAGGCCGGGTCGGGCGTCACTCACACGGAAGAGGAGACAGAGCGCAATGGACATAGCAAGTCAGCAGGCGATCGATGCGCCGCACCAGGACGAACGGGCGTCGCCGCAGGCGCGCCGGGCCGTCTGGGGGGCGTTCGTCGGGTTCTTCGTCGACAACTACGATATTTTCCTGCCGGTGATCGCGCTCGCGCCGGCGATGGCCTATTTCATCCCGAAGGACCTGGCGCCGACCACTGCCGCGATCGTCGCGGCGATGATCTTTGCCACCACGCTGATCGGCAGGCCGCTGGGCGCGATCATCTTCGGGCACTTCGCGGACACGCTGGGGCGCAAGAAGGTGACCGTGGTCTGCGTGCTCGGCTTCGGCGTCGTGACCTTGCTGATCGCGGCGCTGCCCGGCTATCAGCACTGGGGCGACGCGGTGCTCTGGGTGTTCATCCTGCTGCGCCTGATCGACGGCATCTTCCTCGGCGGTGAGTACACCTCGGCCAACCCGCTGGCGATGGAATACAGCCCGAAGGCCAAGCGCGGGTTCTACGGCGCGCTGATCCAGAGCGCGGCCTCGCTCGGCACCGCCGCGATCTCGCTGGTGACGCTGGCGGTGCTGTACTTCCTGCCCGCCGGCGACATCAACGCCCCCTACGTGCAGTGGGGCTGGCGCATTCCGTTCGTGTTCGGCGCGCTGATGGCGTTCGGCCTCGCGTACTACTACCACAACTCGGTCGAGGAGTCCGAGGTGTGGCGCAAGGCCGGCAAGGCGGCGCGCACCGAATCGCCGCTGAAGGCGCTATTCCGCGGCGAGAACCTGCGCAGCTTCCTGCAGGTGTTCGTGGTGATGACCGGCTTCTGGCTGTCGCTGAACGCCGCGCTGGCCATCATGCCGGGGCTGCTCGTGCGGCGCCTGCACGTGACCGGCACGCACCTGACCTTCATGCTGGTCGTTGCCTACGTCGTGCTGGCGGTCTTCTACGTGCTCGGCGGCATCGTCAGCCAGCGCATCGGCCGCCGCACCTACCTGATGGCCACCAGTGCGATCAGCGCCGTCGTCGGCACCTTCTGCTACTACAAGCTGCTCGGCGCCCAGCCGGGCGACCTGCCGACGATCGGCCTGCTGGCCACGATCACCACGGTACTGGTGGTGCTGCCGGGCGCGCTGGGCTGCGTCTACATCAACGAGCGCTTCCAGACCGGCGTGCGCGCCTCCGGCTTCGGCCTGGGCTACAGCCTGGCGATCGTCCTTCCGGCGTTCTACGTCTTCTACCAGGCTGGGCTCGCCAACTTCATGCCGTTCCACTACACGGTGCTGGTCCTGGTGGTGGTCGGTGCGCTGCTCATCTTCGTCGGCGCCGCCTTGGGTCCGGAAACCAAGGACGTCGACTTCGGGCCGAAGTCGGCCTGATGCGAGCTCGTTCATCAGAGTGCCCGTGGAATGCCTGACATGAACGCCAACGTGACCCAACTGCTCACCGGCCGCCGCATTCTCGTGACTGGCGGCGCGCGCGGCCTCGGGTTGGCCTTCGCGCGCAGCCTGGGCGAGGCCGGGGCGGCGGTGGCCGTTGCCGACATCCGTGCCGATCTCGTCGAAAGCGCCGCGGCGTCGCTGCGCGAAGCCGGCCTGATCGCCCATGCGATCGCGGTCGACCTGTCCGACCCGGCGGCCGTCGATCGCTGCGCGGCGCGCGCGATCGAGTGCCTGGGCGGCCTCGACGGCCTGGTCAACAACGCGGCGGTGACCGACTCCGGCGGCAAGGGGGCGGACGACATCGCGGTCGAAACCTGGGACCGCGTGATGAACGTGAACGTGCGCGGCACCTGGCTGATGTCGCGCGCCTGCCATGCCGCGCTCAGCGCAAGCGGTCGCGGGGCGATCGTCAACCTGGCTTCGGACACCGCGCTCTGGGGCGCCCCGAACCTGCTGGCCTATGTGGCGAGCAAGGGCGCCGTCATTTCGATGACCCATGCGCTGGCGCGCGAGTACGGGGTCGACGGCATCACCGTGAATGCGATCGCGCCCGGCCTGGTGCTGGTCGAGGCGACCGCGTACGTGCCCGAGAACCGGCACCGGCTCTACATCGAGCAGCGCGCGCTGCAGCGCGAGCAGGTTCCGGCCGACGTTTGCGGCGCGGTGCTGTTCGCGCTCTCGGATCTGTCGCGTTTCGTGACCGGGCAGGTGCTGCCGGTCAATGGTGGTTTCGTGTTCAACTGAAAGAGGTCAGTCATGTCAGACAAGCAGAAGCGTTCCTGGGACCAGCCCGAAGGTTCGACGTTCCAGCAGTGGATGGATTCGCGTGTGGCCCCCAGGGCGACCCGCACCTACGACTGGAACGCGCTCAAGTTCCAGACCCAGGTCGATCCCAAGTACGGCCGCGCGCAGATGCGCTATGTCGGTACCGGCGGCACCGGTGTGGTCGGGGGCGACACCAACACGGTCCCGGCCGAGCACTTCACGTTCTCGACCATGGTGCTGCCGGCCGGTCACGAAGGGCCGCTGCACATCCACTACGACGTCGAGGAAGTGTTCTTCGTGCTGCGCGGCAAGGTCAAGATGATCGCCGAGTCGGTGGACGGCAAGGAGAAGTGGGAGGTGGTCGTCGGCGAGCGCGACCTGATCTCCTGGCCGCCGGGCGTGTACCGCGGCGAGATCAACATCGGCGACGAAGAGGCGCTGATGCTGGTGATGCTGGGCGCGGCCAAGCCAGAGACGCCGACTTACCGGCCGAACGATCCGCTCTCCAAGATCAAGCGCTGAGATCGACGGAACCCACGCTTCGCGCAACGTCATGAACGACACCGCATTTGTCCCATTGCCTGCCGCCGAAATCGAGCGGCTGGCCGCCTGCTTTCCCGAGCGCACCGTCGCGATCGGTGAGGGCGCGCAGGTGTCGGTGCGCGAATGCGGCACGGCCGAAAACGGGCGCCTGCCGCTGGTGTGCCTGCATGGCATCGGTTCGGGCGCGGCCTCGTGGCTGGACACGGCGATCCTGCTGTCGCCGCGCACGCGCGTCATCGCCTGGGATGCCCCCGGCTACGGCCAATCCGACCCGCTGCCGATGGACGCGCCGCGGGCCATTGATTACGCGAAGCGCCTGCACCTGCTGCTGGACGCGCTGGGGGTGCCGCGCTGCGTGCTGGTCGGACATTCCCTCGGCGCGTTGATGGCGGCTGCGGCGCTGCGAGACGCGGCGGCGCAAGGCCGCCATGCCGCGCTGGTGCTGATCAGCCCGGCGCAGGGCTACGGCGCGCCCGCGCGCGCCGACGACCGTGAGCGGGTCCGCACGCAGCGCCTGGAGAGCCTGGACAGGCTCGGCGTCGCCGGCATCGCGGCGCAGCGCTCGTCGCGCCTGGTGTCCGAGCATGCGTCGCCCGTGACGCGCGCGTGGGTGCGCTGGACCATGGCGCAGCTGCACGAGGGCGGTTATCGCCAGGCGGTGGAGCTGCTCTGCAATGGCGACCTGCTGGCCGACCTGCCGCCCGCGGCGCCGGTGCAGGTGGCCTGCGGCGATCTGGATGCGGTTACGCCGCCGGCCGCTTGTGCCGAGGTAGCCCTCCGCTGCGGCGTTGCGTTGCAGACCATCGCGCGTGCCGGGCATGCCAGCCATGTCGAGCAGCCGGCAGCCGTTGCCGATCTGCTGGCTCGCGCGCTGGATGGGGTCGGCGCTTGAGCGCTCGATGCCGGGTTTTTGGAGCCGTGATCGACCATGAACGAAAAGACGTTTGAAGCGCCGGATGCCGGCGACGAAGGCCAGGATCGCTACAACGTGCCGGCGCTGGAGCGCGGCCTGAACATCCTGGGCGAGTTCAGCCGCGAAACCCAGGTGCTGACCGCACCCGAACTGGCGCGTCGCTTCAAGCTGCCCCGTTCGACCGTGTTCCGGCTGCTGACGACGCTGGAGAACATGGGTTTCATCGAGCGCGACGAAGGCGGCCGCGGGTACCGCCTGGGCCTGGCGGTGCTGCGGCTGGGCTTCGAATACCTCGCTTCGCTGCCGCTCAACGAACTGGGCATGCCGGTGCTCGAGCGGCTCAGCAACGAATCGCGCCATGCCTGCAACCTGATCGTGCGCGATGGCCGCTCCATCGTCTACGTGGCCCGGGTGGCGCCGCCTTCGCCATTCGTGAGCGCGGTCAGCGTCGGCACCCGCCTGCCGGCCCACGCGACGGTGTTCGGCCGCGTGCTGCTGGCGGATCTGAGCCTGCCGGAGTTGCGGGAGCTCTATCCCGAAACCCGTCTGGAAGCCTTTTCTTCGGACACGCCGCGCACCGTCACCGAGCTGTTCGATCTGGTGCAGCAGGACCGCAAGCGCGGCCATGCGATCAGCGAGGGCTTCTTCGAACCGAACATCTCCACCATTGCCGCGCCCGTGCACGACTACGCGGGCCGGGTGGTCGCGGCGCTGGGCATGACCATGAACGCGAGCCGCATCGAAGCCGAAGAGATCGAGCGCATCGTGGCGCAGGTGTGCGCCGCCGCCGAGGAACTGTCGGGGCTGCTGAGCCATGCCCCTTCGATCAGCATGCGCAACGTGGTCGCGCTGCCCGGCACCGGGAGCGCTGGATGACGGTGGCGGCGCATCCTCCGTTCCTGGCGCCCGACGCGTTGGCCGGCCGCGTCGCGGTCGTGACCGGCGGATCCTCGGGCATCGGCCTGGCGACCGTGGAGGCGTTGCTGTCGGCGGGCGCCGCGGTCGCGCTGTGCGGCCGCAATGCGCAGCGCCTGGACGATGCAGTGAGCCGGCTGCGTGCGCTGTTCCCCGGGGCCAGCTTGTTCGCGCAAGCCTGCGACGTGCTCGATGCCGATTCTGTGAAAGCGTTCGCCGCCGCCAGCCAGGGCGCGCTGGGGCCGGCGGCCATGCTGGTCAACAACGCCGGCCAGGGTCGTGTCTCCACCTTCGCCGACACTGACGACCAGGCCTGGATCGAC
>JAFECV010000009.1 GCA_018241985.1 Pseudomonadota bacterium
ATCCACATAGCTTTTCGTCGCAGCGATTCCCATCGCGCACCGCTCTTCTTTTTTGTACGGCCCTCGCGCTATAGATGCCTCACATGACTGATCGCCTGTTCGCCAACGCCGTTGATGTCAACGGCCAACCATTGGAATTGTTGGTCATCGACGGGCGCTTCGCCGAAATCGGGCCGAAAGTCCGCGCTGCCGAAGGCGTCGAGGTCGTCGATCTGCGGGGGCGTCTTGTCCTGCCGGGGTTTGTCGATGGCCACATCCATCTGGACAAGAGTTTCGTCGGCGACCGCTGGCACCCGCATCAATTCGCCGCCAGTCTGCGTGAGCGCCTGGCGGTGGAAAAACGCGAGCTGGCATCGGCGCTTCCGGCGGCTGAACGCGCCGACGCACTGATTCGCCAGGCCGCGTCCTTCGGCACCTTCGCCATGCGCAGTCATGTGGACGTGGATGCCACTGTCGGCCTGGACAACCTCCACGCCGTGATGGAGACCCGAGAGAAATGGCGTGACTTCATGGACATCGAACTGGTCGCCTTTCCGCAGGCGGGCGTCATGTCGTGTCCCGGCACAGCCGAGCAGCTCGATGCCGCCATCGCCGAAGGCGCCGAGGTCGTTGGCGGCATCGACCCAA
Source organism: Pseudomonadota bacterium (assembly GCA_018241985.1). Taxonomy (GTDB): domain Bacteria; phylum Pseudomonadota; class Gammaproteobacteria; order Burkholderiales; family Burkholderiaceae_C; genus Rhodoferax_A. The sequence continues at coordinate 628 of JAFECV010000009.1, forward strand.
CCTCCATGGACGCCGATGCCGAAGGCCAGCTTGACGCGATCTTCGGCATTGCCGATAAGCGCAGCGCAAAAATCGACATTCATCTGCACGAACCCGGCCAGCAAGGGATCGAGCAATTGCACCGCATCGCGGCACGTACGCGCGCGCTCGGCATGCACGGGCGTGTCGCGGTCAGCCATGCCTATGCCTTGGGCGAGGTCGCGCCCGATGCGATGGACACGGTGGCGGCGGCACTTGCCGAGGCCGGCGTGTCGATCATGACCAATGCGCCAGGCACTCACGCTTTTCCGCCGGTGCTGCGGCTGCGTGAAGCCGGCGTGCGTGTGTTCACGGGCAACGACAACATTCAGGACGCATGGTGGCCCTACGGCAACGGCGACATGCTGCAACGGGCCATGCTGGTCGGCTACCGTTCGGGCTTTTATACCGACGAGGCATTGCGCGTCGCCTTGGACATGGCCACCGACAGTGCGGCAGCCGTCCTGGGGATCAGCGATTACGGCTTGAAGGCCGGCAACGCCGCCGATTTCGTCGTCGTCAATGCTCCGAACGGGGCGGCGGCCGTGGCGACCGCCCCGGGCGAGCGCAGCATCGTCAGGCGAGGGGTGTTGTGGAAAGGTCTGCTACCGAAAGAATAGCTGACTGTGCAAGCGGCGTCCTCACCGCAGCCACTTTTGTCCTGGATCGCGTACGCATGGTGCGGCCAGTGCCGCCCGCCGCCATCGGGGCGCGCCCGTCATCCCTACAATGCCTCGATAGCCTGCACGATTGGAGTATTCATGGCGATCTATGCACTCGATGACGTTGCGCCGCGCGTGGCTACTTCAGCCTGGGTGGCCGACAGCGCGCAGGTGATGGGCAACGTCGAATTGGCCGAAGACGCGAGCGTTTGGTTCGGCGTGGTGATCCGGGGCGATACCGAGACCATCACGATCGGGCGCGGCTCGAACATCCAGGACCTGAGCGTGCTGCACGCGGACGTCGGCCTGCCGCTGGTCGTCGGCGAGAACGTGACCGTCGGCCACAAGGTGATGCTGCACGGCTGCACGATCGGCGACGAATCGCTGATCGGCATCGGCGCGGTGGTGCTGAACGGCGCGAAGATCGGCCGGCATTGCCTGGTCGGCGCCGGCGCGCTGGTGACCGAGGGCAAGGAGTTTCCCGACGGCTCGATGATCCTCGGCAGCCCGGCGCGCGCGGTGCGCAAGCTCACGCCCGAGCAGATCGAAGGCCTGAAATGGAGCGCCAGGCACTATGTCGACAATGCGCGGCGCTTTCGCGCCGGCTTGAAGAAGATCGGGTGAAGCGGGGCGCCACGGTGTCGGAACTGCATCGCTTCGTGTTCGAGGGTCTGCCGGTGCGCGGCGCGCTGGTGCGGCTCACCGACGCGTGGCAGGAGATCCTGCAGCGGCGGCAGCTGAGCGCCACCGGCGCCTGGCCGCAGCCGGTGCGTGCGCTGCTCGGCGAGATGACGGCGGCCGGCGCGCTGATGCAGGCCAACATCAAGTTCGACGGCGCGCTGATCCTGCAGATCTTCGGCGACGGGCCGGTCAAGCTCGCGGTGGCCGAGGTGCAGGCCGATCTGCGCCTGCGCGCCACCGCGACCGTCGAAGGCGAGGTCGCGGCGGGTGCCCGCCTGAGCGGCCTGGTCAACGTGGGCAACAAAGGGCGCTGCGCGATCACGCTCGACCCGCGGACTCGGGCGCCGGGGCGGCAGCCGTACCAGGGCGTGGTGCCGCTGTTCGGCGATCGGCGCGAGAAGATCGAGGCTTTGAGCGCGGTGCTCGAGCATTACATGCTGCAGAGCGAGCAGCTCGACACCAAGCTCGTGCTGGCCGCCGACGACCGGGTCGCGGCCGGCCTGCTGATCCAGCGCATGCCGGCCGAGGGTGGATCGGCGCGGCCCGACGAGGAGCGCATCGGCCTGGACGAGGACTACAACCGGATCGCGACGCTCGCCGCCAGCCTGACTCGCGAAGAGCTGCTGACGCTGGATGCCGACACCGTGCTGCGGCGCCTGTTCTGGCAGGAGCGGCTGCAGCGCTTTGCGCCGCGCACCGGAGCGGACGGCCCGCGCTTCGCCTGCACCTGCAGCAGCGAGCGGGTCGCGGCGATGATCCGCGGCCTGGGGCAGGACGAGGCGGCCGGCATCATCGCCGAGCGCGGCGAGATCGAGGTCGGCTGCGAGTTCTGCGGCAGGCAGTACCGCTTCGACGCGGTCGACGCGGCGCAGCTGTTCGCGGCGCCGGGTGTTCCGCTCCCACGGCCCGGCAGCTCGGCGGTGCATTAGCGAGACGCGCGCCGGGACGGCGCGCCGTCAATGCGCCTTGATCAGCAGCGCGGCGCCGGACGCGACGGCGAACACGAGCACGAACGTGCGCAGAAACCGGTCGTTGATCCGGTGATGCACGAAGCGGCTCAGCAGCGCGCCGATCACGAGAGCCGGCAGCAGCTCGGTCGCCGCGGAGAACTGGGTCGGGCCGACGCGGCCGGTGAGCAGCAGGATCACGAGCGAGAACAGTTCGCCGACCAGAAAGCACAGCGCGACCGTCGAGCGCATCACCGGCGCGCTCTGATGCTGGTACACCAGCGCCAGCGGCGGGCCGCCGATGCCGGTCGCGGTCTCGGTGACACCGGTGACCAGCCCGGCCGCGACGAACGCATGGCGGTTCGGCGAGAACGCCGGCATCACCAGCGTGGCCAGCGCGGCCGCGATGGTCGACGCGCCGACGAACAGCGACAGGCTGGTCGCGCTGAGCGCCGCCAGCACCCAAAGCCCACCGGCGGTGCCGAACACGCGGCCCGCGGTGATCCAGCTCGCACCGCGGCGATCGACCGCGCGCCGCTCGCGCCAGGCGACATAGAAGTTCAGCGGCAGCATCAGCACCAGCACGCACACCGGCAGCAGCTCGGGCCGGACGATCCCGATCACCGGCGCGGTGATCAGCGCGAAGCCGACGCCGGTCGAGCCCTGCACGAAGGCCGCGATCAGCACGACGCTGGAAATGACGAGGAATTGCTCTGGGCTCACGGGCGATCCGTTGGTGGCGTTGAAGAGCCGCGGCGCTGCGCGGCGCGGTGTTCGGCCGCGGGCAGGTGCAGTCGCTGGATCGGCGCGTGCGCCGCGGCCTCGCGCGCCTTGTCGGCGACCTGCCGCTGCAGCGCCTTGGCGTCCCAGTCCAGCGGCCAGCCGCGCCACAGCCGCAACCGGCCGGCGACGAAGGTGGCGACGATCTGGTCCCGGTTGCCGAGACGCACCAGGTCCCAGGTCAGGTCGAACGTCGAGCACATCTCGGGCGTGTCGACGTCGACGATCAGGAAATCGGCTTCCTTGCCGACCGCGATCTCGCCGATCCGGTGGCCTTGTCCGATCGCGCGCGCGCCTTCGTGCGTCGCGTGGTCGAACCAGGTCCAGCCGCCGCCGCAGGATGCGTCGCCGATGGCGAGGCCGAACGCCAGCTTCTGCGCCGCTTCCGCGCTGTCCATCAGCCGGAACGCGTCGCTGCGGGTCGCGTCGGTGCCGAGCCCGAAGCGGATGCCGAGCGCGGCCATCAGGTGCGCGGGCGCGACCGCGTTGCCCTTCCATTGGCTGGCCACCGGGTTGTAGCTGACCGCGGTGTCGGTGTCGCGCAGCAGCGCGAGTTCGGACGGCGTGACCAGCGTGCCGTGCGCGATCAGCAACTGCGGGCCGAGCACGCCCAGGTGCGCGAGCAGTTCCAGCGGGCGCATGCCGCGCTGCACGACCGAGCGCTCGACCGATGCCAGATGCTCGTTCACATGGGTCTGGAACACCGCGCCGGCTTCGGCGCAGAGCGACGACACGCGCTGCAGCATCGTGTCGGAAGCGGCTTCGGGCACCGAAATCGCGAGCGACGGGTGGATCAGCCGGTTGCCCGACCATTGCGCGAGGAAGCGCTCGGCGCGCTGTTCGGTCTCCTGCCGCTGCTCCGCGCTGCTGTCGTTGCCGCCGTCGTTGCAGATCAGGCCGAGCACGCAGCGCAGGCCGGCCTCCTGCGTGGCCGCGGCCAGCGCGCCGATGTCGCCGGTGGCGCGGGTTCCGGCGTCGCAGACCGTGGTGAAGCCGCCGCGCAGCGACTCCAGCGCCGCGAGCTTGCCGCTCTGGTGGACGAATTCCTCGTCCAGGCTGGCTTCCAGCGGCACCCAGATCCGGCGGAAGATCTCGGACGGCTCGCCGTACGCCAGCGACTTGCCGAACGACTGCGTCAGATGGTGGTGCGCGTCGATCATGCCCGGCATCACGATCTTGCCGGGCAGCGCGATCGGCGTGAGCTGCGGGTGGCGCGCGGTGACGAGCGCCGCGGGCCCGACATCGGCGAACCGGCCTTCGCGAATCAGCACCGCATGGTTCTTTGCCGGGCCATCCTGCAGCATCAGGGTGTCGGGGATCAGCAGCAATTCGGGTGCATCGAACGGCCTGGCTTCGAGTTCGGCCGGGAGTTCAGTCGGAAGTTCAGTGGGCATTGTTGGCCCCTTCAATGGCATCCGGGTTGGCGGCGACGGCCGGTCTGCCGGGGAAGTGGTGGAACACGATGTTGAGCACGATCGCGGTGACCGAACCGATCGCCAGCCCGTTGCCGACGGTCAACTGGACCGCCATCGGGAACTTGCTGTACAGGCCGGGCACCAGGATCGGCAGCAGGCCCATGGTCAGCGCGGCGGCCAGGATGAACATGTTGCTGCGGTCGTGCAGATCGACCCGGCGCAGCATGTTGATGCCGATGGTGCCGATCACCGCGAACACGACCAGCGCCGTGCCGCCGACGACCGCGGCCGGAATCGCATCGGCGAGCCGGCCGAGCGGCGCGAACAGCGCGACCAGCACCAGGATCGCGCCGGCCGTCGCAGTCACGTAGCGCGAGCGCACGTTCGTCGCGCGGACGATGCCGACGTTTTCGCCGCTGGTGATGATCATCGAGGTGCCGAACAGGCCGCCGAGCAGCGAGATCAGCGCGTCGCCGCGGATGGTGCGCGGCACCACGTCGCGCGGCTCGACCTCGCGGTCCACGATCTCCGCCACGGCCAGGGTCTGGCCGGTGGCCTCGACCATCGAAATCACGCTGAAGATCAGGAGCGGCAGCGCGGCGATGATGTCGAAATGCGGCATGCCGAACGGCAGCAGCGTTGGAGCGGCCCAGATCGGGCCGCTGCCGACGCCGCCCAGGCTCATGTGCCCGGTCAGCAGCGCCAGCACGGCACCGGCGACCAGTCCGAGCAGCACCGACAGCTGCCCGAGTGTGCCCTTGAACAGGCGGGCGAACAGCACGGTGAAGCCCACCGTGGCCAGCGCCAGGCCGATGTTCACCGGATCGCCGAACGCCGGGGTGCCGGGCCGGCCGGCGATGATGCCGCCGTAGATCTTCAGCAGATTGATCGACACCAGCAGCAGCAGCGTGCCGATCACGATCGTCGGGAAGTATTTCAGGCAGCGCGAGAAGATCGGCAGCACCAGGAAATAGAACAGCGCGGTCAGGATCACCGCGCCGCAGGCCGTCTGCAGATTCGTCTGCTTCGCGATTTCCAGGAACATCGCGATCGGCGCGCCGCCCGGCACCATCACGAACGGCAGCCGCGCACCGAACTTCCAGACCCCGAGGGACTGCAGCAGCGCGCCCAGGCCGCACATCAGGAAGGTCGCGCTGATCAGGTTGATCGTCAGTCCCTCCGGCATGCCGAGCGCCTTCGCGATCAGGAACACCGAGGTGATCGGCACCGCGGCCATCACCATCACGTGCTGCAGTCCGAACAGCAGCAGTTTCGGGATCGGCAAGACAGTGTCTACGGGGTGCACGGACGTGGTCATGGTTGTCTCCGGTCGGGGTGTCATGGAATGAATTGGGCGACCCAAATCGATTTGGGTCGCCTTTCGAAAAACGCCCTTGGATGGGCGTTCGAAGCAGTTCCGGCAACTCTACTAAATCGATTTGGGCGATTCAACCATGGTTGTTTTCGGCTGTCAACAGGTGGTTTCCTGCGGTTCCGATACCGATGGATCCGGCTCGCCGTGACGGAACTGGCGGGGCGGCGCGCCCAGGCGCTAGCATTCACCCATGAACAGCGATGCAGGTGGGACAAGGCGGCGGGTCAATATCTCGGACGTGGCGCGCGAAGCGGGCGTGTCGCCGACCACCGTCTCGCATGCGCTCAATGGGCGCGGCCAGGTGGACCTGCGCACGCGCAAGCGGGTCGAGAGCGCTGCGGCCAAGCTCGGGTACCGGCCGAACCGCCACGCGCAGCGCCTGCGCACCGGCGAGGCCCACATGATCGCGCTGCTGTCGTCGATGCCGTTCGCGATTGCCGGCGGGCCGTCGCGACTCGGTTTCCTGATGGAGATCGCGGCGGTCGCGGCAACCGCGGCCCTGACCCGGGGTCTGGCGCTGGTGCTGGCGCCACCGATGGAAAACGGCGCGGTCCCGCTGGAACTGCTGGACGTCGACGGGGCGCTGGTGGTCGAGCCGTCGGCGCACGACCCGAACATCGAGGTCCTGCAGCAGCGCGGCCTGCCGGTGGTCGCGATCGGTCGCCAGCCGGGTTCCGGCAACACCGTGCCGTTCGTCGACATCCATTCGGCCGAGACGACGCAGCGGCTGCTCGACCACCTGGATGCCCAGGGCGCGCGCAGGGTGGCGATGGTGCTCGGGTCGGCGCAGCGCAACTCCTATCTCGAGGCCGAGGCGACCTATCGCGCCGCGGTCGACCGACGCGGCGCTCCCTGCCTGCTGGTGCGCGCGGACGAACAGCAGGGCGAAGCCGGTGGGTATCAGGCGACGATGGCGCTGCTGTCGGGGCATCCCGACATCGACGCCTTCTGCGTGCCGGTCGACGCCTTCGCGGTCGGCACGGTGCGGGCGCTGCACGACGCCGGCCGTCGCATTCCGCAGGACGTGATGGTCGTCACCCGCTATGACGGGCTGCGCGCTCAAACCTGCGAGCCGCCGCTGACCGCGATCGACATGTGCCTGGAACAGACCGCGAACCTGGCGGTCGACCTGCTGTTCGAGCATCTGCGCGGCGACGGGACGACGCGCAGCGTGTCGGGGCCCGAGACGCGCCTCGTGCCCCGCGCATCGTCGCTGCGCTGACTCCGGATCCGGTCGAGTCAGCCGCGCCCGCGGCGGCCTATTTGCCGGTCACCTGCACGTAGATTTCGCCCGGCTTGACCATGCCCAGTTCCATGCGCGCCTTTTCCTCGATCATGTCGCGCCCCTTCTTCAGGTCGGCAACCTCGGAGCGCAGCCGCTCGTTCGCGATCTGGGTCTGCGCGTTGGCGGCGTGCAGCGCGTCGAGCTTCTCGCGCATCTGATGCACGTCGGGGATGCTGCCGCGGCCGGTCCACAGCTGCAGCTGCAGCAGCGCCAGCAGCGCCAGCAACACCATCGTCGCGACGCGTGCACCCATTGTCGTCCCAGGGCCTGTCAACGCAGGTTGTAGAACGCGGCGCGGCCGGGGTAGCTGGCGATGTCGCCCAGGTCTTCCTCGATGCGCAGCAGCTGGTTGTACTTGGCCATGCGGTCGGAGCGGCTCATCGAGCCGGTCTTGATCTGCCCGGCGTTGGTGCCGACCGCGATGTCGGCGATCGTCGAGTCCTCGGTCTCGCCCGAGCGGTGGCTGATCACCGCGGTGTAGCCGGCGCGCTTGGCCATCTCGATCGCGGCGAAGGTCTCGGTCAACGTGCCGATCTGGTTGATCTTGATCAGGATCGAGTTCGCGATGCGCTTGTCGATGCCTTCCTTCAGGATCTTGGTGTTGGTCACGAACAGGTCGTCGCCGACCAGTTGCACGTTCTTGACCAGCCGGTCGGTGAGCAGGCGCCAGCCGTCCCAGTCGCCCTCGGCCATGCCGTCCTCGATGCTGAGGATCGGGTACTTGTCGCACCAGGCGGCGAGCATGTCGGTCCACGCGGCGGCCGACAGCGTCAGCCCTTCGCCGGCCAGGTGGTACTGGCCATCCTTATAAAACTCGCTGGCGGCGCAGTCGATGCCGATCGCGATCTGCTGGCCCGCGGTGAACCCGGCCTTGTCGATCGCGTCGAGGATCAACTGGATCGCGCCCTCGTGGTTCGGCACGCTGGGCGCGAAGCCGCCTTCGTCGCCAACCGCGGTGCTGATGCCCTTGTCGTTCAGGATCTTCTTGAGCGCATGGAACACCTCGGCGCCATAGCGCAGCGCTTCGCGAAAGCTCGGTGCGCCGACCGGAATGATCATGAACTCCTGCAGGTCCAGGTTGTTGTTCGCATGCGCACCGCCGTTGATCACGTTCATCATCGGCACCGGCAGCTGCATGCCGCTCATGCCGCCGAAATAGCGGTACAGCGGCAGGCCCGATTCCTCGGCCGCGGCGCGCGCCACCGCCATCGACACCGCGAGGATCGCGTTCGCGCCCAGGCGCGCCTTGTTCTCGGTGCCGTCGAGTTCGTTCAGCGTCTTGTCGAGGAACGCCTGCTCGGCCGCATCCAGCCCCAGCACCGCTTCGGAGATTTCGGTGTTCACATGCTCGACCGCCTTCAGCACGCCTTTGCCGAGGTAGCGGCTCTTGTCGCCGTCGCGCAACTCGATCGCCTCGCGCGAGCCGGTGGACGCGCCCGACGGCACGGCCGCGCGGCCCATCGTGCCGGATTCCAGCAGCACGTCGCATTCGACCGTGGGGTTGCCGCGGCTGTCGAGGATTTCGCGGCCGACGATGTCGACGATGGCACTCATGGTTCGATCTCTTTCCTGATTGAGTTGTGTGGGATTGGGGGTAGATGATGGGGTAGCGGGAGAGGGCAGGGCGTTCGCTACGCCGCGCCTTCGACGGCGATCATGTTCATCACCGCCGCGCCGGCCCGGGCCGCGCGTGCCCGGCCGTACTCGGGCGAGTGGTAGAACGTCTTCGCCTGTTCGAAGCTCGCGAACTTCAGCACGACGACGCGGGTCGGGTTCCAGTCGCCCTCGAGCGGTTCGGTCTGCCCGCCGCGCACGCAGACCTGGGCGCCGTACTGCTCGATCGCGGCGCTGGACAGCTTCTTGTATTCCTCGTATTGCGCCGGGTTCGTGACCTCGATGTACGCGATGACGTAGCCTGGGTTCATTCGAAGTCGTCCTCCAGAAAGCGCTGCCGTTTGGTGACCGCGTCGAGCGCGACCAGCGTCTCGAGCAGCGCCTTCATGTGCTTGAGCGGCACCGCGTTCGGCCCGTCGGACAGCGCCTTGGCCGGATCGGGGTGCGTTTCCATGAACAGCCCGGCAACGCCGACCGCGACCGCGGCGCGCGCGAGCACCGGAACGAATTCGCGCTGGCCGCCCGAGCTCGTCCCCTGGCCGCCGGGCAACTGCACCGAATGGGTCGCGTCGAACACCACCGGCGCGCCGGTCTCGCGCATGATCGCGAGACTGCGCATGTCCGAGACCAGGTTGTTGTAGCCGAAGCTCGCGCCGCGCTCGCAGGCCATGAAGTTGTCTTCGGGCAGGTTCTTTTCGCGCGCCGCCGCGCGCGCCTTGTCGATCACGTTCTTCATGTCGTGCGGCGCGAGGAACTGGCCCTTCTTGATGTTGACCGGCCGGCCGCTCTGCGCGACTGCGCGGATGAAGTCGGTCTGGCGGCACAGGAAGGCCGGCGTCTGCAGCACGTCGACCACCTGCGCGGCCTCGCGGATGTCGTCCTCGGTGTGCACGTCGGTCAGCACCGGAACGCCGACCCGGCGCCGGACCTCGGCCAGGATCTCCAGCCCCTTGCCGCGGCCCAGCCCGCGAAAGCTGGTGCCCGAAGAGCGGTTCGCCTTGTCGAAGCTGCTCTTGAAGATGAACGGCACGCCGAGCTTCGACGTGATCTCCTTGAGCTGCCCGGCAACATCGATCTGCAGTTGCTCGGACTCGACCACGCAGGGGCCGGCTATGAGAAAGAACGGCCGATCAAGCCCGACCTCGAAGCCGCACAGGTTCATGACGCGGCGCTCCCTGCAAGCTCGCCGGCCCGCATCCACCTACGCGGCCCGATCCCCAGGCGTGCGCCTGGGGCCCCTCGTGCTTCGCTGCGGTGTCGCCCGGCGATCAGAAAAAATGGCCGATCGAGCCCGACCTCGAATCCGCAGCGCTTCATGCTCAGCCGACCACCTTCAGGTTCGCCGCGGCCGCGGCGTTTCCGGACGCCGCGCGCTGGTCGCGGTGCGCGAGGGCGGCTGCGATGAAGGCATTGAACAGCGGATGGCCGGCCCAGGGCGTGGACTTGAACTCCGGGTGGAACTGCACGCCCATGAACCAGGGATGCACTTCTTTCGGCAGTTCGACGATCTCGGTCAGGTGCTCGCGCTGCGTCAGCGCGGAGATCACGAGACCGGCGTGGCGCAGCGTGTCGAGGTAGTTCACGTTCGCCTCGTAGCGGTGGCGATGCCGCTCGGTCACCACGTCGCCGTAGATGCTGTGCGCGAGCGTGCCGGGGGCGACATCCGAACTCTGCGCGCCCAGGCGCATCGTGCCGCCGAGGTCGGAATTCTCGTCGCGCACCTTGATGCTGCCGTCGGCGTCCTTCCACTCGGTGATCAGCGCGATCACCGGGTGCGGGGTGTCGGGGTCGAACTCGGTGCTGTTCGCATGGTCCAGCCGCGCGACGTCGCGCGCGAACTCGATCGTCGCGACCTGCATCCCGAGGCAGATGCCGAGGTACGGCACCTTGTTCTCGCGCGCGAAGCGGGCTGCGCAGATCTTGCCCTCGATGCCGCGCTTGCCGAAGCCCCCCGGCACCAGCACCGCGTCGTAGCGCGCGAGCTGCGCCACGGTGTCGGGCGTGATGGTCTCGGAATCGACGTAGCCGATCCGCACCTGCGTGTGGTTGCGCATGCCGGCGTGGCGCAGCGCCTCGTTCAGCGACTTGTAGCTGTCGGACAGGTCGACGTACTTGCCGACCATCGCGATGTTGACCTCGCCCTTCGGGTGCTCGAACTCGTAGACCAGCTGGTCCCAGCGCTCGAGCTTGGCCGGCGGGGTGTTCAGCCGCAGCTTGTCGCAGATCAGGCCGTCGAGCCCCTGCTCGTGCAGCATGCGCGGCACCTTGTAGATCGTGTCCACGTCCCACATCGAGATCACGCCCCATTCGGGCACGTTCGAGAACAGCGAGATCTTCGCGCGTTCCTCGTCGGGGATCGGCCGGTCGGCGCGGCAGACCAGCGCGTCGGCCTGGATCCCGATCTCGCGCAGCTTCTGCGCGGTGTGCTGCGTCGGCTTGGTCTTGAGTTCGCCGGCCGCGGCGATCCACGGCACGTAGGTCAGGTGCACGAACGCGCTGTTGTTCGGCCCGAGCTTCAGGCTCATCTGGCGCGCGGCCTCGAGGAACGGCAGCGACTCGATGTCGCCGACCGTGCCGCCGATCTCGACGATCGCCACGTTCACGTCGTCCGCGCCGCGCAGCACGAACTCCTGGATTTCGTTCGTCACGTGCGGGATCACCTGCACCGTCTTGCCGAGGTAGTCGCCCCGGCGCTCGCGCTCGAGCACGCTCTTGTAGATCTGGCCGGTCGTGAAGTTGTTGGCGCGGCCCATGCGCGTTTCGATGAAACGCTCGTAGTGGCCCAGATCGAGGTCGGTTTCGGCGCCGTCGTCGGTGACGAACACCTCGCCGTGCTGGAACGGCGACATCGTGCCCGGGTCGACGTTCAGGTACGGATCGAGCTTGATCAGCGTGACCTTCAGCCCGCGCGATTCGAGGATCGCCGCCAGCGAGGCGGAGGCGATTCCCTTGCCCAGCGAGGACACCACGCCACCGGTGACGAAGACGAATTTGGTCATGTCAGGGTCGGGAGCCGTTCCCGAGGAGCTGGTAAAGCCAAATTATAGGGGTCTGCTACATTGCGCCCATGACGGACCTCGCGGGCAAGCATCTGGTGCTCGGGCTGACCGGCGGCATCGCCTGCTACAAGGCCGCCGAGTTGTGCCGCGGCCTCGTGAAAGCGGGCGCCGAAGTGCAGGTCGTGATGACGATGGATGCCGCGCGCTTCATCACGCCGGTGACGATGCAGGCCCTGAGCGGCCGTCCGGTGTTCGACTCGACCTGGGACGCGCGCGAGCCGAACCACATGCCGCACATCAACCTGTCGCGCGCGGCCGACGCGGTGCTGATCGCGCCGGCCAGCGCCGACTTCATCGCGAAGCTCGCGCAGGGCCGCGCGGACGACCTGCTGTCGCTGCTGTGCCTGGCGCGGCCGATCGCGCGCGTGCCGCTGCTGGTCGCGCCGGCGATGAACCGCGAGATGTGGGCGCACCCGGCGACCCAGCGCAACATGGCGCAGCTCGCGGCCGACGGCGGCGTGCTGCTCGGCGTCGGCAGCGGCTGGCAGGCCTGCGGCGAAACCGGCGACGGCCGCATGCTCGAGCCGCCCGAGCTGCTGGAGGACGTGATCGCGTTCTTCGCGCCGAAGCCGCTCGCGGGCCGGCGCGTGCTGGTCACCGCCGGGCCGACCTACGAGGCGATCGATCCGGTGCGCGGCATCACGAACCGCTCCAGCGGCAAGATGGGCTTCGCGATCGCTCGCGCCGCGCGCGAGGCCGGCGCCGAGGTCACGTTGGTGGCCGGACCGGTCGCGCTGCCGACGCCGCGCGGCACGACGCGGATCGATGTCGGCTCGGCGCGCGAGATGCTGGCCGCGGTGCAGCACCATGCCGATGCGGCCGACGTCTTCATCGCGACCGCGGCGGTGGCCGACTGGCGGCCCGACGCTGCAGCCGAGCAGAAGATCAAGAAGGACGGCTCGGGCCGCGCGCCGGCGCTTGCCTTCGTCGAGAACCCCGACATCCTGGCCACGGTTGCCAGCTCGCCGCGCGCGCAAAGCGGCGCGCTGTTCTGCGTCGGCTTTGCGGCCGAGAGCCAGGACCTGGCGGCGAATGCCGCCGCCAAGCGCGAGCGCAAGGGCGTGCCGCTGCTGGTCGGCAACATCGGCCCGGCGACTTTCGGCCACGACGACAACACGCTGCTGCTGGTCGACGCGCACGGCGCGCATGAGCTGCCGCGCGCGCCCAAACTCGAGCTTGCTCGCGAATTGATAGCAGAAATCGTGCGTCGTGCCTTCGCTTGAGCGACATTTATTTAAAAAAACATGATC